>NZ_JAYWVC010000302.1:0-7116 GCF_036281785.1 Streptomyces chiangmaiensis
GCGAAGGGCGTCCCTGTGATCACCGCGGCCAGCGTGGTCCCGCGTGTGAAGGCGCCCTGCTCGGCCAAGGCGACAAGTCCATACAGCAGCTTGGCGACATAGAGACGTTCCACGGGCAAGCCGTGACGGGCCCCGAAGTCGTCGGCGAAGGCCTCGAGTTCGGCCGGTGTGCGGGCATAACCGCCGAAATGGAAACGGGTGTCGAGGGACCAGTCACCGCGGCGGGCGCCGAAGGCCCTCCTCTGCAGGGCCGCTGTGTCGGCGGTCAGGAAGTCGCCCTTGAGCACCGGTATCCCCAGCGCCCGCTGGCCGGGAGCGAGGCCGGCGGCCAGCCCGGCCAGTGTGCCCCCGGTGCCGCAGGCGACCGCGATCACGTCCGCCCGGCCGCGCAGTTCCTCGCCGAGGGCCCGGCAGCCGTGGACGGCGAGTGAATTGCTGCCGCCCTCCGGCACCACATAGGCGTCCTGCGCGCCCGTCGCCCGCAGGATGCCGGCCAGGGTCTCCGGCTCCGACGTGCGGCGGTACGTCGACCTGTCGACGAAATGCAGCCGCATGCCGTCGGCGGCGCATCGGGCGAGGGAGGGGTTGAGCGGGCGGTCGGCCAGCTCCTGGCCGCGGACCACCCCGATCGTGTCCGTCCCCAGCAGCCGGCCCGCGGCGGCCGTCGCCCGCAGATGGTTGGAGTAGGCGCCGCCGAAGGTGAGCAGCGTGCGGCCGGCCGCGGCACGGAGGTTCGGCGCGAGCTTGCGCCACTTGTTGCCCACCAGGTCCGGGTGGATCAGATCGTCCCGCTTGAGCAGCAGCCGGACACCATGCTGCGCGAAGCGCTCGTCCTCGACCTCCTGCAACGGAGACGGCAGGCTCGGTCGCAGCGCCGCCGCCCGGAGCGCTTCGGGGTGCGGTACATCGGGGCTGGTCACCCCGTCATTGTCGGACACCGGGCGCAGGCCGTGCCGCGTGGCCTGTGCCGGCCGGTGTCACGTCGTCGTCGCCGAGGCCGGCGTGGTCGGCGCGACTGTGGCCCACCAGGTGCACCACACCGTCCTTGGTGAGCACACCGCGGCACAGCGGTCCCGGCCGCCCCGCCCTCCCGTCGCGGCAGTGCGACACCGTCCGCTCGCCGCCCGAGGTCGCCCTGTGGTGGATCACGACCCCGTGGACCGGGCCCTGGGGAGCCCCTGTGGTTGCGGTTGTGGTGCTCCCGGGCGCCGACCTCGACGCCGGTGACGCCCTCCGCCCCGAGCCGGTCCAGGAGAGTGCCCGCAGCCATGGGTTGGGCCACCGCCGCTTCCTTCACGCTGTGTGACGGCCACCGGTCGCGTCCGCCTCATAGGGCTGCTCGTACCGGCGCCCGCGGCACCCGCACCAGCCGTTCGCACGGCGTGCGAGCCGATCCGGTCAGGAACTGATGTGCCGACGATCGGACCGGCGGACCAGGAGGTTCCCGCCCGTGTCGTCCCCGCCGGGACCGGCCGCCGCACGGCGCCCCGTGTGCCCGGGGCCACGTTGATCCATTCCCGCTCTTTTGGGTAATGGCACGGGCACGCTCCGTGCTGAAGGCTTGTTCCCGCAGATCACGGCATGATCGGGAGGGGCAATCTCTATGTCGGTAGGCGAAGAGGTCCATGCGGAGGAGAACAGGCCGCAGCAGAGTCTCGGCACCGCGGCCCACGGAACCTGGCCACCACCACCAAGTCGGCACCCCAGATGCAGGAGATCAGCTCACGGTGGCTGCTGCGCATGCTGCCGTGGGTGGACGTACAGGGTGGTACGTACCGTGTGAACCGCCGCCTGACCTACTCGGTGGGCGACGGCCGCGTGACGTTCGTGAAGACGGGCGACCAGGTCACGGTCGTCCCCGCCGAGCTGGGCGAGCTGCCCGCCCTGCGCGCGTACGAGGACCTCGAGGTGCTCGGCGAACTCGCCCGACGGTGCCAGCAGCGGAGGTTCGCGCCAGGAGACGTGCTCGCCGAGTTCGGCAGCCAGGCCGACGAGGTGTTCCTCCTCGCGCACGGCAGGGTCGAGAAGCTCGGTACAGGACCCTACGGGGACGACGCGGTGCTCGGGGTGCTCGCCGACGGTGCCTACTTCGGCGAACAGGCCCTGCTCGACCCGGACGCCATCTGGGAGTACACGGCTCGCGCGGTCACCGCCTGCACGGTGCTGACCCTGCCCCGCCGGGACGTCGAGCAGATCGCCGAGCGCACCGGGTCGCTGCGCGAACACCTCCGGCAGCAGCGTTCGGTCCCCGCGCAACGCACCAACAAATACGGCGAGAGGGAGATCGGCCTCGCCGCGGGCCACAGCGGCGAACCGGACATCCCGCACACCTTCGTCGACTACGAAGCCGCGCCCAGCTTGTGTCACGGAGGCCCGCTTCGTCTTCGGCGTACCCCTTCCGCTCGGCGGCCCGATGGCGATCGATAGTCTCAACTCTCGTAAGCTCACAGCTGGTTGGGACAAGGGGCAGGCAGATGGGCGTGGCGATCCGGCCGGCGGGCCGGGACGACAGGGGGCTGGTCGTCCGGCTGCTGGACGAGGCGTTCCGGGACGATCCGGTCAGCAGCTGGGTCTTTCCGGACGAGAAGCACCGGCGTACGACGCACCACAGGCTGATGGCCGCGTTCACCGACATCGTGCTCGCCGAGGGACGCATCGATGTGACCGAGGACGGCACGGCGTGCGCGCTGTGGCTGTCCGTGCCCGCCGGCGACCACTCCGGGGAGGAGGGCGAGGACGACGCCGTGCGGTTGCGCGAGGCGGTCGACCCGGAGAACGAACGGGTCGAACGGATCGCGCGGCTGATGGCCGAGTCGCACCCTGCGGACCGGGCCCACGAGTACCTCTGGATGATCGGCGTGGCGCCCGGTCGCCAGGGCGAAGGCCTGGGCACCGCGCTCGTCCAGCGGGTCCTCGACCGCTGCGACCGCGAGGGGCTGCCCGCCTATCTGGAGGCGAGCAGCGCTCGCAGCACCAGGCTGTACGAACGCCTGGGGTTCGCCTTCAACGGACCCACCCTCGACCTTCCTGACGGCCTCCGGATGTGGCCGATGTGGCGCGATCCGCGCTGAACCGGCACGTGGGGAGCGCACGTCCGGTGCCCGCCCTACCCTGAGTGCATGGGCAGCGAGGACAAGGTGTGTCCGTTGTGCGGGCAGCGCGTCGCCACGGTGGTACGGCGGCACAAGACGCTGGGCGCCTTCGTCCCCGTCTGGCGCCCGGGCCCCTGCCGGAACCCGGAGTGTCCGGAGTACGTGGCGCCGGGGACCAATGTCCCGTACACGGCCTCGCCCAGGGGCGGCGGTATGCACGAACCACTTCTGCATCTCACCGAGCGCTCGTTGTGGGAGGCGGCGCGCCTGACCGGCAGCTACGAGATGTCGACCCGCGGCCGCACCCTTCAGGAGGAGGGTTTCATCCACTGCTCACTGCGCCACCAGGTCCCGCTCGTGGCACGCCGGGTGTACGGGGAGCACGCCGGGTCCGGCGAACTGGTCCTCCTCGTCATCGATCCGCAGCGTCTGACGGTCCCCGTGCGGTACGAGGCCGCGCAGCTCGGCGGCGAGGAGTTCCCGCACGTGTACGGGCCGATACCGGTGTCCGCCGTGGTGGACGTGGAGGTCTGGGGCCGTGGGGAGGCGGCGCAGGACTGAGCGCGGCGGAGGGTGGCGCGGGGTGCGGCCGTCGGGGGATCGGGGCCCGGGACGGGTCCGAGACGTCACGCCGGAGCCGCGCCCGCGGAGTGGGCCCGCGCAGGGCCCGGGCGGTTCCGGCCGGCTCACCCTGGACACCGAGGCTGTCGACACCGCCGCCGTGCCGCTCGCGGGCGTCACACGGGACGGGGACGCGCCCGCCGAGGTCGCCGGCTGAGGCGAGGCCCGGCGGGAACGAGCAGGGCCCGGCCGATGATTCGGCCGGGCCCTGCGAACAGCCGCTGACCCGCGAGGGTGCACCGCTCGCCGGTCTACGCGGGCAGAAGGACCGGTGATCAGGCCTTCTTGGTCTCCCAGAAGATCTTGTCGATCTGGGCGATGTAGTCCAGCGCCTTCTGGCCGGTCGCCGGGTCCTTCGACGCCTTGGCGGCCGAGAGGGCCTTCAGGGCGTCGTTGACCAGCTGGTGCAGCTCCGGGTACTTCTCGAAGTGCGGGGCCTTGAAGTAGTCGCTCCACAGCACCGAGACGTGGTGCTTGGCGAGCTCGGCGCGCTGCTCCTTGATGACGGTGGCGCGAGCCTGGAAGTGCGGGTCGTCGTTGGCGGCCATCTTTTCCTGCACGGCCTTCACCGACTCCGCCTCGATGCGAGCCTGGGCCGGGTCGTATACGCCGCAGGGCAGGTCGCAGTGGGCGCTGACCTTGACCTTGGGGGCAAACAGGCGGGAGAGCATGAAGCTGTCCTTCCTCGTGATCGTCTTCTCAGGTGGGACATTACTCCGTAGGGGACGGGTTTTCGCGAGTGCCCCCGTGGGCTTACCTCGAAAGTCCAGGGTGAGACTGGGACTGGTGGAGGATCGGACCGGGGAGGTGCCGGCGATGCCGGAGCTGTCACAGGAGATCGAGCGTACGAGGACCTTGCTGCCGTTCGGCGCGGCCGAGGTGACGGGACCGTCCATGGTGCCCACGCTGCGGCACGGGGACCGGCTGCTCGTCCAGTACGGGGCACGCGTCCGGCCGGGTGACGTGATCGTCCTGCGGCACCCCTTCCAGCAGGACCTGCTGGTCGTCAAGCGCGCCGTGCAGCTCCGTGAAAGTGGCTGGTGGGTGCTCGGGGACAATCCGTACGCGGGTGGGGACAGCACCGACTACGGCGCCGTTCCCGAGGACCTCGTCCTCGGGAGGGTGCGGCTGCGGTACCGGCCGCTCAAGGCGGGTCAGCGCTCGCCCTTCGCACTCGCGCGCTGGGCGCTCTCCGCGGCCAGGCTCGTACTCTCGGACCGGTCGGCCTCCAGGCGCTTGCGCGCGCGGTAGGCGGCCACGTTCGCGCGCGTGGCACAGCGGTCCGAGCAGTACCGCCGGGAGCGGTTCGTCGAGGTGTCGAGGTAGGCGTTGCGGCAGGGGGCCGCCTCGCACAGGCCCAGGCGGTCCACGCCGTAGGCGGTGAGGTGGAAGGCGAGCCCCATCGTGGCGATCGCCGCGTAGCCCGCTGTGGCGTTCGACGGGTGATCCGCGAGGTGCATGTGCCACAGCGGGCGGCCGTCGTCGTCCCGGTAGTCGTGCCCGGAGATCTGCGGGCTCACCGGGAACTCCAGGAGCAGCGAGTTCAGCAGGTCCACCGCGAGTGTCTCGTCGCCGGAGTCCGCCGCCTCGAAGACCGCGCGGAGGCGGGCCCTGACCGAGCGGAACCGGGTCACGTCCGCGTCGGTGGCGCGGCGGGCCGCCGACTGGTTGACCCCGAAGAGGTCGCGGACGGCCTCCACCGAGGTGAGCGAGTCCTTCCCCCGGGCCGGCTCCTCGCTGTTCACGAGACGTACGGCGTAGTCCGAGTAATAGGCCAGTTCCACTTGTAGTCCTTACGGAGGCGCTCTATGGTCGTGGGGTGGTCGGGTAACAGATGGACGTGCTTCCAGGGTATTACGTGGTGGAGGGCAGCGATGGCGGACACGGACACGACGGCGACCGACTGGCACGCCTGGCAGGAGAGCTGGGACCGCCAGCAGGAGTGGTACATGCCCGACCGCGAGGAACGTTTCCGGATCATGCTCGACATGATGGAGGCCTTCGTCGGCACCGAACCCCGCGTACTCGACCTCGCGTGCGGCACGGGCAGCATCACCGCCCGGCTGCTCGCCCGCTTCCCGGGGGCCACCAGCACCGGTGTCGACCTCGATCCCGCGCTGCTCACCATCGCCCGCGGCACGTTCGAGGGCGACGACCGCGTCTCCTTCGTCGAGGCCGACCTCAAGGACCCCGCCTGGCCCGCCCGCCTGCCGCACGGCGCGTACGACGCGGTTCTCACCGCCACGGCCCTCCACTGGCTGCGCACCGGAGCCCTCGAGGCCCTCTACGGTCAGGTGGCGGAACTCGTCCGCTACGGCGGCGTCTTCATGAACGCCGACCACATGATCGACGACGCCACCCCCCGCATCAACGCGGCCGAGAGTGCTCAGCGGCACGCCCGCATGGACCGGGCCATGCGGGGCGGGGCCCTGGACTGGGCGGAGTGGTGGCAGTCGGCCGCGAAGGATCCAGCCCTGGCCGTACCCACCGCCCGTCGCTTCGAGATCTACGGCGCCCACGCCGACGGCGAGATGCCCTCCGTCGCCTGGCATGCGCGCGTACTGCGCGAGAAGGGTTTCGCCGAGGCCCGTCCGGTGTGGCGCTCGCCGTCGGACACCCTGCTGCTCGCGCTGAAGTAGGTTCGACCGCCTGTCGTCGGAACCTCGTACGGGCCCCTGGCGGGGCGCCGGGGCGGGCCGCACCGGCGGTCGGACGCCCCCGCGTGCCGGTCGCGGCGCACGGGGGCGGCGTGCCGACGGATCCCTCAACCCGGGGGCCAGGGCGGGCAGTTCGTCGGCCTTCCGCGGACTTGAATCCCTTGATCCCTACCGGCGTACTCGGTAGTGTCGCTGCGCGGATTCGAATACGCGTTCGCGATGTTGCGCGCTCACTGCACCGGGGCTGACCTCCCTGGGAGCGTGCCTGAGAAGGGGGAAGTATGCGCAGCAAGCTGCTCGGTGTCCTGGCACCTGCTGTTCTCACCGCTGCGGTGATCGTTCCGTTCAGTGCCGGCACGGCTTCGGCCGATCCGCCGTGCGCCGAGGACGTGTACGGCAAGAAGGTCTATTCGGGAAGCCAGGAGGCCTACCGGATCGACGTGACGACGAATCGTTGCAACCGGCCGACCAGGGCGATGGCGAAGTGTGCGGCTCTGGGCGGATCCGGCATCAACTACGGCCCCTCCGTCACGCACGGAACCAGCCGGACGGACTTCTGCGCCCGGGGTTCCGAGATGGTGAACGAGGGATGGCAGGTCTACTACAACGGCAGGTGGAACGATCGCTGGGTGGGCTGAACCCCAGCGGGACGACGAACTCCTGAGCCGCTGAAGAGGCGCCGTCGGCCGTCCTCCGCCGCGCAATGACAGTGGGCCCCAAGTCCGTCAGGACCTGGGGCCCACTCC
>NZ_JAYWVC010000303.1:0-7111 GCF_036281785.1 Streptomyces chiangmaiensis
GACAAGAAACGATCTTGCTGGGGTTTAAAGTCAAGTTAAGAAGCTGTGTCACATCCTCTTTCCGCAGGTCAGGGACTATTTCGCTTCGGGTAGGTTGGCTCGAAGCGAGGCATGGGCGGGAGTGATGGTCGGTCGTACGGTGTCGGCATGGGCAGGGACGGGGTGCCCCGGCTGCGGCTGGTCGTAGTCGCGGAGAACGACACCGGACCGCGGTTGTGCCGGGGGTGCGGCGGGCCGCTGATGCCGCGGGCGAAGATGACGGCGGTGTTCTGCTCGTCCGTGTGCCGGTCACGACACTGGCGCCGGATACGGCGGGCGAAGGCGAGGACCGAGGCGGTGAAGGCCAGCCAGACATCCGTCTGCCCGGAGTGCGGGACGTCCTGGACGGTCGGCGTCGAACATCCCGCCTCGGCAACGTACTGCTCTCCCCGCTGCCGCAAACGGGCCTGGCACAGACGGCGCATGCAACAGGGCGGGGTGTGAGACCGCGCATCCGACGGCCACCCGGCCGCTCCACGCGCCGGGGACGCGCACCCTGGCAGACCGTCCGAAGCGGTCGGATGGTGCCAAGTAACGGATGTCCGGGGCGAGTCGGCGGCATGAAGGGATGCCGCGGTCCGGGTCCGCAGGAGTTGGATGTCCGCCATGGTCGGGAGTGTGACCCGGGAACGCTACGACGAGCTGGTCACGCTGGGGCGGGACTGGGTGGCCACGATGAGCGGCGCCCAGTGGCGGATCGGTGATGCCGCTCTCGAAATTGAACCCATGCGTTCGTATGGGGGTGCGAATCCAGCCGGGAAGGACGACCTGTTCACCGTGAGCGAGGCCATCCGTCTGTTCGCCGAGGACATCGGTCTGGCTTACACGACGGTCCGCGACTACCGGTGGGTGTCCTCGCGCTGGCCGGCCAAGCGCCGGCGGGCGGACGTCTCGCACACGATCCACAAGATCCCGGCCAGCATCCCCGATGAGCAGGAGCGTTTCGAGGCGGTCAACAACCCCCCGCCCAACCCGCGTGGCGGACAGCCGCGGTGGACGCACGACAGTGCGAAACGCGTGGTGGGCTGGAAGGTCGACTCCCCGGAGAGCGTCCAGGAGAAGGTGGAGGCGATCCACGACCTGGCCAGCGACGACGCGGTGGCGGCGGTGGTGACCACCGACTTCCTGCGCCGTCCGGCGGTCGCCTCGAAGGCCATGGCCGATGACACAGCGAGGCACGTGGTGAACGAGGCTCAGTTCGACCGGTTCCGCCAGCAGGCGCAGTTCGTGCACGAGGAGGCGGCCCCGCAGTTGCAGCGCATGGAGCACAGCGCCCAGTTCATGGACCTGGTCGCGGCCTGCGCACAGTTCGTCGCCACTGCCGGGCGGATCGTGCCGAACCTGCGCGGCGAGCACTACGACGACGGCGAACGCGACACGATCGGCCGGGGCCTTGCCCGGGTACGCGCCGCGGCGGACTGGATCGAGAACGCCGTCACCCGCGGTGAGGTCGACCTGGACGAGCAGCTCGAAAGGCTGCTGAAGGGTTCGGGTGAGTAGGCGATGGGGCGGGGCTGCCCCGCTCATGTCCACGCCGAAGCGATCCTCAGCGCTTTGCAAGAGGCCCGCCCCGCCGGACTGACCATCACCCAGCTCATGGCCGCCACCGAACGCACCCGCGCGCAGATCCACACCGGCCTCGCCCACCTTCGCCAGGTCACCGCCGCACGCGACCTTCCGCCCGTGACCTGGGACAGAAAGTGGGGATACCGATTGCTGGACGACGCGCCGGAGGTGTGGATCGGCTACGAGCGGGCGTTTTTCGACGCCGTCCACCACCGGGTGGAGAAGTTCATCGCCGGGATGCTCCTCCCGCACCAGAAGAAGACGCCCGGCGACCCCTACATCCGCACCGTCATGGCACAGATGGGCGCGATCGAGTCCACCCTTCAGCTGCTGGCCAACCTGGAGTGAACCAAAGCAGGAAGGCAGGCAGCGGGCCGCGACCGAACCGCAGTTGACCCCCATCCCCAAGGTCGCGGCCCGGCACCGTCATGCTGCTGCCCCGCTACCGCTACCCCTCCGACACCAGCGACCTCGAATGGGCCCTGCTCGAACGCCTCCTCCCGACGCCCGCATGCCAGACCCCGAAAGGCGGCGCTCCCGAGAAGTGGCCTTGGCGACGGGTGGTCGACGCGATTCGGTACATCGTCGACAACGGGGCGAAATGGAGGGCGCTGCCGGCCGACTTCGGCATTCCCTGGCGCACCGTGTCCGGGTATTTCGCGCGCTGGGCGAAGACCGGCGTGCTCAAGCGCATCCTCGATCAGCTCCGCCGCCGACTGCGCCTGCGAAGCCACCGCTGCGCCTGGCCGGTCCGGGTGATCATCGACGCCCAGTCCATCAAAGGCGCGGAGACCGTGTCCAAAGCAACGCGCGGATACGATGCGGGAAAGTGCATAAATGGGAGGAAACGGCATCTAATTGTTGACCAGGACGGCCTCTTGGTCGACCTGCTCGTCACCCCCGCCGACGTCCAGGAGTGCGCCGCTGCCCGCATCCTGCTCACCCGGCTCCATGCCGAACACCCCGAAATCGTCCTGGTCTGGGCCGACAACGGCTACGGAGGCGAGGAGTTCACCACCTGGGCACAGGACACCCTCGGCATCACCATCAAGGTCGTTCCCCGCCCCAAGGACGCCGACGGCTTCGTCGTGCTGCCCAAGAGGTGGGTGGTCGAGCGGTCGAATTCGTGGACGATGCGGGCCCGGCGCAACGCGAGGGACTACGAGCGTCTCATGTCCCACGCAGAAGCCCACATCCAGTGGGCCTTCATCACCCTCATGTCCCGCCGCCTGTCCCGCCCACGCCGCCGCCCCGAGGCGGCCCCGGTCAGCCTCGCGTCAGCCGCCTGAGCTTGGGCGCCCGGTGTGTGATCGCGTCCTCGGGCCTTCGTTCCGGTGAAGCTGGGGGTGTGAGTATCAGAAGCGAGCATCCAGTGAATGCGGATCAGATCTATCGGGCACTGGTGGCCTTGGGCGCTGAACCGGTCCTTGATCCGGAGTTGTGGCCCGAGGGTCCGCAGGAGGACGACCGTCTGCGACTGCTCGGTGCACTGCTGGCCAAGACGGAGCTGGAGATCACCGCTTCGACCCGGATGGCGAACGAACAGATGGAGGACGTCGCCGAAGTGGTGGTCGGATGGGCCGAGCAGGTGGGGCCCGACTCCGGTCTTACGGCCAACGTGCTGTCCAACCGGTTGGAGCGCACTGGGGTGCAGCTCATGGGCGAAGAGGAGGAGACGCCTCCGGGTCGGGCGGCGTCCTTCATGGCCGCGGCGGACGCGTTCGGCGCCCACCTTTCCTTTCAGCGCGGTGATGCGGAAGCCGTGCGGAAAGCCCTTGGCCGGGCGGAGGCATCCGTCATCGGGATCCTGCAGGGCATCCACGGCCTGCGCATTGCCATCGGCGATGCCGAGGAGGAGCCGGAGGACTGAATCCGGAGGGCTCCACTGCCGTTCGGTCAACCGTCCATCGACGCCAAACCGAACGGCAAGCGGAGTCATCGCCGCACCTCATTGCGCCGTGACCTGCGGAAAGAGGATGTGACACAGCTTCTTAGTGTTCTCGCTGATCATGTCGCGCTGGAACTCCAGGATCGTGACGAACAGCTTGGTCTGCGGGTCGTCGGCCGCCAGGTCGAAGCCGGACCAGCCGGTCGCGATGCGCAGATGCAGGCCTCGCCGCCCAAGGACCTCCCGGATCTGGATGACATCCTTGGTCGAGCGGAACAGTCGCGCGGCATCCGCGACGCGGATGATGTCGCCGACCGCCGCCTCATTCAGCAGCCGACGGAACCCTGACCGGTTGATCGCGTAGACGCGGGACGACGTGGCCGGGTCCTCGTACATAGGTGCGCCGGACTTGAGCAGACTATCCAAAGCATGGAGTTGGCGGGCATTGGTCTGCTTGTCGGTAGAGTGCCGAAGATACAGACGGTCCGTCACCTATCGTCCCCTCTTCGCTCGTCCGGCGGGGCGCCGGATCATGACCGTAAGGGGCGAAATGGGGAGGCGCAAACGCGGAGCGGACCCGATTGGATCGGTGCACCGATTTACCCCGCTATGCCCGGCTCGGATCATTGGATCGAACCGAGGGGGCGCAATCGACCGTTTTAGCCCCCCGGTCGATTGGACTCCGGAGTTGAGGGCCGCCCGACCTCGCGTCGGATAAGGAGAGGTTGTCGCGACTACCCCGTCGGAGGCCTGTGTTCGCGATTCGCGGGCACAGGCGTTCATTGGACGGTGGCGTGCGCGGCGTGCTTCGAGGGGAACGCCCGGCGCGGGCACGAGTCCCGGAGTCACAGACTCCGGGACTCGCATGCTTCGTGGCTGCGTCGTCGCGCGCCCGCCGTTGATCAGGTTGGGGTGGGGCTGGATAGTTCGGGTGCGGCGACGCAGACGGTGCCGCGGTTCTGAATCTTCGCGCAGGCGCGAGCATCGTCGAGGCGGGTGACAGGGATCATTCGGGTATAGGCGTTGTGCCCATACTGCTGACGGTATTCTTCGGAATCACCGTTTTTGGAGGTGATTGTGACGCCGTCGCCCGGCGACGTGTTGCTCATCTTGGCCCAGGCGGCGGCGCAGCGGGGGCTGTAGCGGAGCTCGATCGTCGCCCCGAACTTGCGCCCGATGTAAGCGGTGATGGCGTCCAGTGAACAGATGGACTCCTTCGGCTCCACCGAGGTGCAGGAGTCTCTGTGGCAAGTTGTCAGCGGCGGGGCCGTCGCCGGGGATGTGGTGGGTGAAGCCAAGGGAGATGTTCCTTGGGTATTGGCTGGGTTGTAGGCGCTGGTGTTGATGCCCCAGAGCGCTCCTCCTCCCGCCAGGACGACCACACTCATGATGACTGCGACAACCCAACCGGCCTGCTTCTTGACCTCCGTCTGTGGCGTCGTCTCGGTTGATGCCAGCTGCTCGGGCGACCTTGTCGTCGCCGGAGTACCCGCAGCCTGTCGGTCTTCCTGCTCGGCGCCAGCCGGAACGGGGCCAGCTGCCCGTGCCTGCTTCGTCTCCTGCGCCTGCCAGGCCGCGTGCCACAGGCCGAGGAGTTCCTCCCGGTCCACGACCGTGGGCGCGGCATTGGCGAAGCTGATGAGTGCGTCCCGTGTGGGGAGCTTCTTGTGCGTGTACCAGCGGTTCCACGTGCTGGCTGTGACGCCAGTCCTTTTCGACAGCACCATGTAGGACCAGCCCAGTTCGCCCATGTAGCGGCGGAGCAGGTTCAGCAGAGCGACGAGTTCCGCTGCCGGCTCTTCGGTGCCGTCCAGTTCCGCAAGGCGGTCGGTGCTGCGCCGGGGGGAGGTGGTGGGCTGCTGAGGCAGCGTGGGACCGCCCGTCTCAGCGGGTGCAGCGGGTGAGGTGTCCTCCTCTGGCGGGGGGACTCCGACGGCATTCTTCTGGCTGCGGATGCGATGCCAGGCTTGGCGGAGCAGGAGTTGCTCGTCCTTCGCTGCGTCGCAGGCTTGAGCTAGGCCGAGGGTCAGTTCAAGACTCGGGAGGCGCCGTTCGTCGCCAAGAGCCCTGGACAGGGTGGTCTTAGAGATCCACTGGCCATTCCTGCGGAATCGAGCCTCGAGCTGCCGCAAGGAGGGCTGGCCAGCTCGCGCACGGAGCAGCTGGAGTGCGGTCACGATGTACTCGGGTCCGTCCCAGTCCGCCCTGAACGAAGCGATCGGGGTGGACTTGGGGATGGTCGGGACCTTGACCGTGGCGAGCCGGGGCGCGCCGGACAGCCCCCGCTCGGACTCAATCACCTGGTTGTGGTCTGCCGGCTCTTCCCTGGAGGGGGCAGAGGGCTCGCTGAGGAGTTTCTGCGTCTCTTCCCAGAAGGCCTGCCACTCGTTCTCGTCTTCGTCGCAGGCGAGGATGTACGCCCGGGTGAGCTCCCAGGTCGGCAGCTCCTTGCCGGAGGCCCCCTGCGACAGCGCGCTCGCGGAGTAGTTGGCGACCTTTGCCATGTCCCGGTAGTTGATGCCCGTCGCCTTGCGGGAAGAGCGCATCCTCTGGGCGAAGTGGCGCAGCGGGGGCGGCGCGGTCTCGGGGATCGGGCTCTCAGGCCTGGCCATCATGCCTCCTCTCCGGCAGCAGCTCATCTGCTGCTGCGGTCCCCAATGCGGCAGGAGATGAGCCGAGTGACTCAGGGGTGACCGACTGCTGGGCTGCAGGGCTGGCGGCGTCCTGGCCAGGGTCGTTCTTTCGGTTGTCCTGGTGGGTGTTCACCACCTGGGTCGCGACCAGGGCGAGGGAGGAGACGGTGGTGACCGCGGCGGCCACCGGCATGCCGAGCAAGACGAGCAGCGTCGTGGCGCCGCAGATGAGCGCAAGGACGCACGCCCAGAGGAAGACTCCGTTCTTGGGCGGGCGGGACGCGGGATGGCCGGGCCCCCGCGAAAAGGGGAGGAGTGCCACGTAGGGCTGCCCTTCTCGGGCCCCTGGGGCCCGGGTTCGGTGCCCGCTCGCATAGGAGAGGGCACGCGGGCAGGCCCGAAAGCCTGCCCGCTCGCTGGTCCGAAACGACCCCGGCTGCAACCGGGAAAGCGTCGCCGGTCCGATTGAACCGCAAATTCGGGGAGCCGTGGGATTCGCGTCACCGGCCAGTAAGGGAGGTGAGCAAGTTGATTTGCAGGTGGAATATAAGATTCCGCCCAGAAAGGCACTCAAACCGCCCCAAAGGGAACCGCTGGACAACGACAATCAACCGACTGAACAATTTCACTGAACAACCCCAAAAGTCTAATCAACGCAGGTCAGATGGGGTGCGGAAAAGTTCACGGTGTTCCGATGCATCCCATTGCGTTCGAGGACGTACCGCAAACTTGGTAAACAACGGACCCGCCCTAATAGTTGTGACATCGCCCGGCCGCCGCGGAGGCAGCAGGGCCTCGGTTCGATTCGCTGGTCCGAACGAACTGGCTTACCTGGGGAAACGCTGCAACGTGACCCCGGAAACAACGTGCGCGGGCAACAGCAGTTCTGCTGTTGCCCGCGCACGTTTTGTTCCGAATGCGTGTCAGCGTCCGAGGGACGGGCCCCGAACGGCGACACCGCCCTGCCGCCCGCCCCGGCCGCACC
>NZ_JAYWVC010000304.1:0-7066 GCF_036281785.1 Streptomyces chiangmaiensis
TGTCCGGCGGATCTTGTGACCGTCTCGGTCTTGGTTCGTTGGCATGTGCATGGGGCGGGGAGATCTCACAAGAGACGAATGGGTCCGGCTGAAGCCGCATCTGCCGAAGTCCGGGCTCCATGGGGGACGTTGGGGCAGTCACCGCAGGATCATCAACGGGATCCTGTACCGGAACCGGACCGGGGTGCCGTGGCGAGATCTGCCTGTGCGCTTCGGCAAGTGGAAGACCGTGTACGAGCGGCATCGGCGATGGTCAGCGGATGGCACATGGGACAGGCTCTTCGCGGCTGTCCTGGCCGATGCTGACGCGGAAGGCCGCATCGACTGGTCGGTGGTGAGCGTGGACTCCACCTCCTGCCGGGCCCACCAGCACGCCGCCGGAGCACGCAAGAAGCCTCCGAGGCTGCCGGGAAAAGACGCACGCCTCGGCAGCACCGCTCTGATGAGGGAATCGGACGCTCCCGGGGCGGCCTGACCTGCAAGATTCACCTCGCCGGTGAGGGTGGACGCCGCCCACTGGCCCTGCTGATCACCCCGGGCCAGTGGGGCGACGCCCCGCAGCTCATCCCGGTCATGGAGCGTGTCCGTGTCGCCCGGCTGGACGGCGGGCGTCCAAGGACTCGGCCTGACCATCTCGGCGGAGATAAGGCGTACTCCTCCCGCCGCAACCGCCGCTACCTGCGACGACGCCAGATCAAGCACACGATCCCCGAGCCGAAGAACCAGCGGGCCAACCGCCACCGCCGCGGCAGCAAGGGCGGCCGGCCCGTCGGCTTCGACAAGACGATCTACAAGCGCAGGAACGAAGTTGAGCGAACGATCAATGCGCTGAAGAACTCCCGGGCGGTGGCCACGAGATTCGACAAGCGCGCCTATGTCTTCCACGGCACCGTTACCTTGGCTTCGATCCGCCTTTGGCTCAAGCCGTGATCACTTGGCCTTCGTGACAAGATCTGGGCGTGACGACGTTGTTCCTGACGGTTGGCCTGCCCGGGGCCGGAAAGACCACGAGAGCTCGACAGCTGGCCAAGGAGCACAACGCGCTGCGGCTGACGCCGGATGAGTGGATGCTCCCGCTGTTCGGTGATCCGCAGCCGGCCGGGAGGCGCGATGTGCTGGAAGGACGGCTGCTCTGGCTGGGTCTGGAGGCGCTGAAGCTGGGAACGAACGTGGTCTTGGATTTCGGATGCTGGTCTCGTGACGAGAGGTCCGCGATCCGCTGGTTGGTGATGTCTGGGGGTGCGTCCTGTCAACTCGTGTACGTGCCGGTGGACCATGAGACCCAACGTGCTCGGATCGCCCATCGCCAGTCGACCACCCCTGATCAGACCTTCGTGATGCGCGAGACGGACCTCTTGCACTGGAGGACGCTGTTTGAGGAGCCCGACGCCACGGAACTCGATGGACATGAGGTAGGAGGTCCGCCTCCTGGGTGGTCAGGATGGCTGGAGTGGGCCGCCGATCGGTGGCCATCGCTCGCGTGACTGTCCGGCCAACCTTGGTGCCGCCCAGTAACGCAGCCGCCAGGAGCGCCGAGCCCGGAAAGATCCGCCGGACAGGCCCTAGTGATCTTGCGTATTCAACGGTCGCGAGTTCTCCATGGGGTCCCGCCCGGCAAACGGCTGACTGCTGAAGTACAGCGTCATCAGCTCATCCACCCGGTAGTCCGGGGCCAGCAGGACCGGATCACCCGGCCGGATCTGCACCGACACCTCACGCTCACGCAGGTCGCTCCAGGACCTCAACACCGGCAGCCGAGTGGGCACTTCCGCCCTCGCTCTCGGCACCCAAACACACGCCACATCCGGCCTCTCCCAGGCGGTCCGTACCGCTTCAACACGCCCCGGCAGCGTGTCTTTGGGCGCGAAGCGTGCCTTACATGCCTTCAGAATCTTCAAGCTGCTGACCAGCCTAAAAGGGTGTCTCACGTGGCAAGTTTCGCGAGCTTCTGTGACGAGAGAATCGGGCAAGAGCCGTCGCGTCAGCCACCGCCGGATCAAGAACAGCCGCCTGGCCGCGGCCGGCCGGAACTGGGCGTTCGCCGCACTCACCGCTTCACTCGGGGCCCATTCTCACTACAACCGCCGACGGGAAGCCGGCGACCGCTACCACGCGGCCCTCCGCAACCTGTTCAACCGCATGATCGGCCAGCTCCATCACTGCCTGACCACCCGCCAGAGGTTCGACGAAGCGGTCGCCTTCGCCCCGCCAGCACAGCCATCGCTCGCAACAGCTGCTTGACCCCATAGCTGCATGGGGTGTCTTGTCGGCGGAGACGCTGTCCGGGGTGCGGCGGGGGCGCCCGAGGCCCAGGCGGGGAACGCGGATCTTATCCATGACCGGCTCGAATTGGGTGCAGTCCGCCCGCTGCCCCGGCGTGACAAGCAGAGACAACGGGCGACAGCGGCCCTCTGCGGCAAGGTGGATTTTCGCGGTCAGTCCGCCGCGGGAGCGGCCCAGGGCCTCGCCTGGCGCACCGCCTCCTCCGGCCGGAGCCGCAGATGAGCTGATCTTCGCGGCGCCCCTTTTGAGTAACTCGGCGGCGGGTTCGTGGGTGAGCCGGCGGCGTGCTGGTAGGCCCGCACAGAGGTGGAGTCGATGTTGACGTTCCAGTCGATGTCGTCCTGGGCGTCGGCAACGGCCTGGACGTGCTGGAGCAGCCTCTCCCAGGTGCCATCGGCCGACCGCAGCAGATGTCGCTTGTGGATGGTCTTCCACGGACCGAAGCGTTCGGGAAGTTCTCGCCACTGCACCCCGGTGCTGAGCCGGTGAATGATCCCGTTGATCACCTGGCGGTGGTCCCGCCAGCGGCCGCATCGGCTGTTGCTCACCGGCAGCAGCGGCTCCAGCACAGCCCACTCAGCGTCTGTCAGTCCCCCCGGCTCATCATGAACGGATCAACGAGCGACCTGACACCAGCGGCACGGTCAGACCGGCGCCTGACCAGTTACTTCCGGCCGTCCGTGGTGCTGGAACCATTCCGGCGCCAGGATCGACATCACCGTCGCGTCCACCCGCTTGCCGTCCCACAGCAGCGCCTCGCGCAGGACGCCCTCGGCGACGAACCCCACCTTCTCGTAGACGCGGCGAGCCCGCGGGTTGAAGGTATAGACCTCCAGCGAGATGCGGTGCAGGCCCAGCTTCTCGAAGCCGTATCCGACGATCAGCCGGGTCGCTTGCGTCCCCAGGCCGTGCCCATAGGTGCCGGGAACGAGACAGATGCGGAAACTGCAGCTTTCGTTGCCCGGGGCCCAGTCGTTGAGCACCGCCTCGCCGATGACCTTCCCCGTTGGCTGCTCGACCACGGCAAGGTCTAACCGGTCGTCCTGGTCCCGGCGGGTCTCGTACCAGGTGCGTATCCGTGCCTCATCGGGCTCGCCGTCGGCGTGGCTGCCGGTCAGCCGTGATGCCTCCGCGTCCCGGAACATCGGCATGAGCTCGGGCACGTCGTCCACCGTGACCGGTCGCAGCAGCACCCCATCCCCCCTCAGCGTGGGCTTGCGGAGGAAGTCGGGACGCGGAGCACTAAGAACGTGGTCAACCATGGCCGCATTGTGTCCGGTCACCCCGCCGGGCGTCCTCCCGTTATCCGCCACACGACCAAGCCACCGCCATGCAAGCCCTCTCCCATGATCGGAGAGACAGTCCCTAGTAGGGCTTTGTTAGGTCCTGTGGTGGGGTGCGGGTGCGGGGGCGGGTTGGCCGCATATCGAGCATGCGCCGGTCCAGGTGGCCAGGATCTTCTGTAACTCGCGGAGGACCGCGTAGAGGGTCAGGCCGGCGCAGGGACTTTTGGGTCGAGCCGGAGCAGAGTGCAGAAGGCTTGGGCGAGGGCGGCCAGGGTGACGTGCCGGTGCCAGCCGAGGTAGCTGCGGCCTTCGAAGTGGTCCAGACCGAGACCATCTTTGAGTTCGCGGTAGTCGTGCTCGATCCTCCAGCGGATCTTGGCAATCCGTACCAGCTCACGCAGTGGGGTATCGGCGGGCAGGGTGGACAGCCAGTAGTCGGTGGGCTCCGCTGCTCCGGGCGGCCACTCGGCCAGCAGCCAGCACTCGGGCAGGGAGCCGTCGGCGGTGCGGGGGATGTCCCGGTTGGCGGGGCGCACGCGCAAGGCCACGAAGCGCGAGCGCATATCGGCGCGCGGGTTGCGCGGGCCGGTCTTGGTGCCCTTGCGCCAGGTGATGGTCCGGGCGGCGCCGCGTCCGGCGGCCAGGACGAGGGCGCGCAGCGTGCTGTGCGGCATCGGGTAGGCCGACCGGGGTGGACGACCGCGGCCGCTATAGGGCGGGCGCTCGGGCCGTGCATCGCCGGGGTATGCAGTGGTAGTGCCCTTAACTGCCACCGCGTAGGGCAGACCGCGTTCGCTCAGGCCCAGGCGGAAGCCAGTGGCATCTCCGTACCCGGCGTCGGCGACAACCGGCAGGTCCGGCAACTCCCACTCGTCGCGGACCTCGTCGAGCATCTCCAACGCCTGGCGCCACTTCTCGCGGTGGCGGACCTGATCGGGGATGCCCGCCAGCTTGCGGCGTCGGCGGATCGCCTCGCCCAGCAGCGGATCGTCCCCGGCCGTGGCATCGTCCCAGCTGTCGGGGATGAACAGCCGCCAGTCCACCGCTGCCGAGGCGTGGTCGCCAACCAGGTTGACGCTGACGCCTATCTGGCAGTTGCCACGCTTGCCCAAAGCACCGCAGTACATCCGGGCCACCCCCGGCGAGTCGTACCCGTCCTTGGGGAAGCCGGTGTCGTCGATCGCGTAAGCCTCCGGGGCAATGTGCGCCGCGGCCCACCGCGCGACCCGGCGCCGCACTTCGACGTAGTCCCAGGTGGAAGAGGAGATGAACTGCTGCAACTGTTGATGGTTCACACCCAGGCGCTCAGCCATCGGCTGCATCGACTTGCGCTTGCCGTCCAGCATCAGCCCACGCACGTACAGCTCGCCCTTGTCCCGTTGATCGCGGCGCTTCAACGTGCCGAGCATCTCGGCTGCGAACGCCTCCAGGCGGGGGCGTACCTCGTCCATCTCCTCAGGTGTCACACCTGACAGGACATCACAAGACTACCTCAGGATGATCAACCGGGGTACGTAACAAAGCCCTACTAGGGCCAATACCGGTAACTCCCGTTCCGCGGCCGGGGCCTTGTCCGGGTCGAGGATCGTGGTGATGAGCCGGTAGACGCCCTCATGGCCGGCGATGGTGTACTCCACCGCGCGTACTGGCACCCCACGACGGGTGTGGTGGATGTCGCTGCGGTCGAAGATCTCAGTGAGATACGAGCCGTCCGGCAGCTGCTCGACCACCGGCAGCACGAGGTCTTTGCGGACTCGCCACAGCAGGTCCGCCCCCGTGGCTGCGGCTGTGCACCATAGGTCCACGCCGTAGAAGCCACGGTCGGCCAGCAGCAGCATCCCCGGCCGCAGGGACACCAGGACTCTCCGGGCCAGAGCCTGCTCTCCGGTGCGCAGAGCTCCGATCGCAGCATCGAAGACGGCGTGGGTACCGCACTCCACCAGGCCGACCATGCGCAACTGCGGGTAGCCGACGTCCTGTTCATCGCGCCCGGAGCGGGGCGGACGGCCGAACGCCTCCACGTTCGCCTTCGTGTCGGGCAGGTCAAATGTGGTGCCGTCGATCGCGGTCAGCCGCCAGTCGCGGTAGAAGGCGCCCTGAGTGTCCGGTGTGGCAACTGGACGGCACACCCGCGCGAACAACTGCCGCAACGGCGCCACCCCCAGCCGGGACCTGGCTTTCCAGATCGCCGCCTGGCCGGCCGGGCGCCGAGGACGGGTTGGGGGCGTCGCCGTATCCGAGCATGCGCGGCTCGCCCGCGCCCAGAACCTGCAGCGCTGCGGCGAGTTCGGCAGCCCCCTCTGTCGGCCCCGGCGGCCCCCGCAGGCCTGCCGGTCA
Source organism: Streptomyces chiangmaiensis (assembly GCF_036281785.1). NCBI lineage: Bacteria > Bacillati > Actinomycetota > Actinomycetes > Kitasatosporales > Streptomycetaceae > Streptomyces > Streptomyces chiangmaiensis. The sequence goes on from NZ_JAYWVC010000304.1 coordinate 5,907, forward strand.
AGATCGCGGCGTTGGAACGCGCCGTTCCTGGATTGGCCGACCACCGCAGATCAGAGCCCGCCGTCCTCGACTGGGCCTTGCTCGAAAACAGCCTGGGCACCATGCTGCCCGCCGATTACAAGCGTCTCGCAGAGTGGTACCCGACCTTCGCCCTCGGAGACTTTCTCATCGTCGGCTTTCCTGAACCGGGCGAAGAGCACTACCGGCTTCGCGGTATCCGCGATGACCTTGAAGGGGGCATCCAGGAATGGTGGGAGGCCGACATGTCCATCGGCCTGCGCCCGCATCCGGCACCAGGCGGTCTACTGCCGTGGGCGGAGTCCAACGAGGGCGACAAGTTTCTTTGGAGCACGACTGGGGAGAACCCGCAGCAGTGGCTCGTCACCATCGCCTCTCGGAACGGTGGTTGGTGGCATTACGAGGGTGGCGCGGTCCAGTTCCTCGCCGAGTACTGCAACGGCACATTGGAGCCCTGGGCACTGTCCCCAGTCGACCCTGAAGTCACTCCCTGCTGAGCGCTTCGTAAGGTCGGCGTAGTGACTTTGGCCGGGAGTTTCAATGACCGAGTCAGGGGCGCATGGGGCATTCGATCAGTTCTTCTGGAAGTGAACCGGCCGGTCTCTCACCTGGGCCGATGCTCCAGCGCAACCGCTCTGGCCTGCGCTGATCCCCTGGGTGGTTGTCATCGTCTGTCAACGTTGGTCTACCTCGGACGGCCCGCAGACGGCCTCGCCTCACCACCCAAGTTTCATAGGTGATGAGGTCACCAGAACGGACGTTCGTGTGGCACGATGCCCGCCTGGAGGCGCGATGATCTACGTGGTCCTATGGGTGTTTATGGCCTTCGCTCTGGGCATTGTGGGATTGGGCGTGGCGGGGCTCACCACCGGCTGGATCCACCCATGGGAGCAAGGCCGGGTCCTACGCCCCGTGGCCCACGGGCTTGGCCACATCTTTTCGGGATGCGGCTTCTTCTGCTTCTGCCTGTTCTTCCTCTTCGCATCATCGGGCGATGTCTCGCTGAAGCTGCTCATAGTGGGGGCAGTTCTCTTCTCGATCGGGATTGTCCTGCGCATCGTGGCCACCTTCCCGGACCGCTAGGCCGGATCGTGAGTGTCCGCGGACCCGTCCAGATGGCACGTGCTGAGGTCGGCGGAGTC
>NZ_JAYWVC010000305.1:0-7037 GCF_036281785.1 Streptomyces chiangmaiensis
GGTTGTCACGATCCACAGCGCGCAGTCCTTGCGGCATCCGCAGGCCGTTGCCGGTGGTCGCACAAGGCGTTGAGGACGCGGGCCAGGCGGCGGGCGTACGCGAGGTCTCCCCCCAGTGCGAGGCTCGGCTCAGCCGCGAGTTTCTGGCGGGCCTCTCCCAGGCAGGCGAGTGCGCAGTACCTCGGGACGCTGTTCCTTGCCAGCTTGCCGGCGGCCTGCTCGACCTCGGGCATGAGCAGGTCGAGGTGCCCACGCAACTGGAGGGTCAGCGTGCCCAGTTCGCTGGCGGCGGGCGGCAGCGTCTCGGGGACAGCGTCCGGGTCCAGGAGACGGTTGACGGTCTCACGCATCGTCTCGATGTCCGGGACCCCTGTCTCGCTGTTCGTGTCGACAGTGTCGGTCATAACGTCACCGCCTCCCTGGCACGACAGCGCGGGCACGAGCACGTCGAGAGCCGTTCATGAAGCCGTTCACATGGCGCGGCAGGTCCTCGCCGTAGCGGAGGCTCTTGATGGTGCCGCGGTCCTGGGTGACGGCGCCGTCGGCGCTCACGGAATAGACGCGGATTCTCATCTTGACCCCGGGCGGCGCCGGGACCGTAGTGTGCGTCATGTCGACGCTCCTTCGCTGGGTTGAGCGTTGGCCACTCCCGGGGCGGTGTCAGCGGCCGCCGGGTTTTCGTTGGGGGTCTCGTGCACCAGCGCCCACACGTAGCCGCGATCCTCTGTGCGCTCGTGGCCGTAGGCGTCGGCTTCGGCGATGGCGGACAGGACGATCTCGTGAGCTGCCTCGCTGAGTTCCGGGGGCAGGTTTGCCTCCAGGCGGACACCGGCCGGCCCCTCCGTGCGGTGCACCTCGGAACCCGTGGCGGCAGCCAGCCGTGCGGCGATGCTTTCGGCCTTCGTACGCACGGGTCTCCCAGGTGAATGCTTGATCACGTAGCGTGTTTCTAGTGCACCAGTTTCTAGCTGGTGCACTAGATTGTCAACGCATCGAGTGGATTGGCAACTTCGCCCGGACGTGGGCAGCACGGAGACACCGAATGGGCACGGAGCCGCCGCCGTACATGGTCATCGCAGACGACCTGCGGCGCCGCCTCACGGCAGGGGAATGGGCCGTCGGCGAGCGCCTCCCTTCGCGCGCCCAGCTGGCACGCGAGTACGGCGTCGGCGACAACGTGGTGAAAAAAGCCAGTGAGCGCCTGATCATCGAAGGTCTGCTTGAGGGGCGCGCCGGATCGGGCACTTACGTCACCGAGCCGCGGCAGCGCCTGCGCATGGTGCGATCCCGCCACAGCGAGTGGCGCGGCGGCTCCCCCTTCCGCGCCGACATGAAGGAACAGGGCCGACGCGGCACCTGGGAGTCCCATAGCGAGGCCCGCGTGCCCGCGCCGGAGCACATCGCCCGGCGCCTCGCCATCGAACCCGGCGAGCCGTGCGTGCAGACCTCGTACGAGTTCCTCGCCGACAGCCAGCCCGTCCAGCTCTCCGAGTCGTGGGAGCCGATGGCCATCACCGGCGAAACGCCCATCGTCCTACCGGAGTTGGGGCCGCTCGCCGGCGTGGGGGTCGTCGAGCGGATGCGATCCATCGGCATCGCCCTCGACGTGGCCGTGGAGGTTCCGCGCCCCGGCCGGGCCACGCAACGGGAGGCGAATCTCCTGGGTATCAGCGTCGGTGATCTCCTGACACGTGTCGAGCGCACCTACTACGACCGGGACGGCCGGCCTGTGGAGACGGCAGACATCGTCGTGCCGGACGTGCGCTGGGAGATCGCCTATGAGATCTCCATCGAGCAGCCCAAGGCATGAAGACGCCTACCGGGCGAGGCGGATGCTTCGCGGCTGCCACGGCTCGCGGACGATGACGCCTGTCTCTTCTAGCCGCCGCAGGTGGTAGTGCACCGAGTCGATGCTGCCGAGCTCCGTTTGCTCGGCGATCTCCCGCAGGGTCGGGCACCTCGCCGTCCTCGGTGATCGTCTCCCGGATGACCTTAACGATCTGCTCTTGTCGCTTGCGAGGTAATCGAGTCGGTGCATGTTTTCGATTAGATCGTGCGATCGAATCCTTGCGGAAGGCCGCCAGCGAGCCATGCCCGTTCGGTACGTGCAAGGAAGAGCACCCACGGCTGACTGGGGGAGTCCGACAGGATTTCGACCGGGGCTGGGCGAGGTATTCCGCCTCCGTTGTTCTGACGGGCTGCTGGGCGGGGTTGGCTGGGGGGCTCGCCGTACGGGTATGTCGAGCGTGCCTGCGCTGCCGTCGATCTTTCCTGGGTTGTCCTCACGTCTCTTGGGTCTGGAAGGATGGGGCTATGACGCGAGAGACGGCTACCCATGATGAGCGGCTGCGGGATCTGGAGGCGGAGGCGTTCCGCACGGGTCGCACCCTGGCGGAGCACGGTGAGCAACTTCAGCGAATCGGTGAGCAGCAGGCCACGGCATTCGGAAACATCGATTCCCTTGCCAACGCCATCGGTACTCCTGGAGATCGTACGATCACGCAGCGTCTCGACATGATCGAGCGTGTCTTGTTTGCACTGGCGCGCGCCCAGGGCATCCACCCTGATGACCTGGACTGACTTCCTTGTCTGTGGCGTGAGGCGTTGAAGGATGGCGTCGCATCGTGTTTGGTGTCGTTTACCCCGAGTTCGGCTTTCAGCCCTCAGTCGCGCGTGCGCCGGGCTGACGACCTTGTGATGGGCAGGTCTCGCGAAGTGCGGCGGTGATCCTTGCTCCGTATCTGTGGCTGGCCTGAGTCGGCGCCGGGGCGCCGGTGGTGGTAAGTGTTTCGCGCTGGGAGCTGATCGATTTCGACGCAGATGTCGGAGGGTGACCTCGCACTATTACAGCTGGGTCCAGGGGCAGGAATCCCCTTCAGCCAGTGGGGTCCATACGTTGCCAGTGGGGCCTTGTTGCTCAAGATCCTCGAGGACTGCTGCGCCCATCGGCACCTGCCGGGCCAGTGTGCCCACGAGGGGGTGGACGGTCACCATGGCCTGCAGGTCGTTGATCCGGTTGCCGAGGACGTACCGGGAGGCCCCGGTCAGCACGAACAGCACCCGGGGAAAGACGGGGTACCAGCGCAGCCACACCGCGCCGGGAGCGGCGGTCTGGCGTGAGCGTGGCCTGCCGATGAGCTGTGGCTCGTACGACCACAGCCGCGCGTACTCGATCAGCTTGGAGGCGAGTCGCTCGCTGCTCATGGTCGTCCGGTCGACCTCGATGAATGCCCGCAGCTTTGTCCGTTCTTCGCCCTCGATGAGGGTGTAGTGCATCACGGCGTCCGTGATGATCCGCTCGCCGTCGCTGAGCGGGTGGGAGACCTCCGGTGTCCAGTCCAGGTGGCCGTGTTCATCGCCGCGCCGGCGGGCATCGGTGACGAAGGCGAGGTGGGTTCGGACGACGGTCAGGGTGTGCGGCGTCTTCAGGGAGGCAGCGGTGGCTGAGTTGATCGGGTAGGGCGGCCGCCCGCGCAGGGCGGGGAAGTCCTTCGTCAGTCGGGCACCCTCGCTCGTCAGGTACCAGGCGCGGGACCGATTGGAGGCCGGCAGCACCGTGTAGTCCACCAGGCCGTCGCGGCGCAGCTTATTCAGGGGTCCGGAGATGGTCTGCCGCGCTGCGCTGGGCCGCAGCAGTTCGTGGAGCTGGTTCGTGGTCGCCATCCGGTGCTGGCCGAGCACGGCCAGCAGTTGATGCGGTAGCGGATCGATGGGGCTCGGCGTCCGGCCGGACGACACGGTCTCGAAGGCGGTGGTCACTTGTATCCCTTCTTGTCCAACTGGACGTTCGACGGGGTCGCGGCGTGCTGGGCGAGGAAGTCGCTCACGCGCGTGAGCTGTTCTGCAGCCCGGTCCGCGAGCTGATCCAACGGGGCGGCGCCGGCCGTGGCCCGGGCGGCGCGCTCCAGTGCCGCTACCTGTCGCGGGCGCGCGTAGTCGGCGTAGACGTCGTCCAGGTGGGGGCCGGTGATCCGGACGGGACCGACACGACGGCCTTCGACGGTCAGCGACATGTAGTGCTCGAACCGGTCCAAAGCGGCGACGATGTCCGGACCGGGACGGTCACCCCATTCCGCGGTGATCGGGGCGACCGCAGACTGCGAGCCAGCCGTCGACGCCAGAGTGGAGGCGTTCTGCACCAGCGACAGCCGCACCGGAATGGGAAGGCGGGCCAGCAGCTGGGTCATGCCGTGGACGTGGACCTTGTACTTGCGGAAGTCCTCGAACATGGACGCGATCGTCGCCGGAGCCGCACCGGTCAGGGTGATCAGTTCGTCGAAGTACGGACGGAACGGCACACGCCGGTCTTCGGGGGTGTCTCTCCTCGAGCGCACGGCCCGCAGCAGGTCGCGGGCGAGCAGCGCGGTAATCAGCCGGTCGGTGGGCCCGTTTCCGCCCGGGCACACCCACACGATCATCCGCGAGTCCATCGCGGCCCGGATGTTGTAGACACCGGTTGGCTGCCCGAGGAATGCTCGGGTCACTGGGTTCGCGGCCAGCCGGGCGATCGGGTTGAGGACGACTGTGAACGCGTCGGTGGGCAGCGTCGGGAACACCGTCCGCCACCATGAGCTGGTCTCCGCGTCCAGGCGCCCCTCCACCGCGGTGAGCGCCACCGTACGGAAGTCCGGGTCGGTGAGCAGGGACCGCACGTGGAAGATGGTGGCCTGGTCCTCCGGCCGCCCGGCCTGACAGGCGGCCTCGTTGACGGCCACCAGCACCGCCAGGGAGGCGGTGAGGATGGTGAGCGCGCGCGGAGCGGTGGCGTCGTCCCAGCCGAGCACGGAGGCGTAGGCATCGGCGGTCGCCTCGACGACCTCGTGGGCCACCTGCCCCTGGTGCATCCCGATCGGGTTCCAGCAACTGAGCTGCGGGACAGACCCGCCGGCGTTGAGATCGATCAGCGCGATTCGCTGCATCAGGTGGTCGTGGGCGAGGAACGGTAGGGCCCGTGGCCAGGAGTCGCGGTGAGGGTCGACGAACATCAGCCCGCCGCCGGCGTGGGCCCAGCCGATGGCCTGCGCGAGAGCGCGTTCGGTCTTCCCACTGCCCGCCTTGCCCACCCCGACCTCGAACAGCGTCTCGCGCGCATAGGTGGCGACCAGGCGCCGGCGGCCATCGGGTGCACGGTAGATGCCCTGCAATAGCAGGTCGGGATTGCCGTGCTCGAATGTCGGCAGGTCTCCGGCCAGCAGCGGGAGGCGGCAGTGCACCGTGGGCGGCTTGAGCAGGCCGGTCAGCTCGTCCAACCGGACCCAGTTCGGACGAGGGGGCTGGCAGTGCCCCAGATTCCAGCGGCGTTCGAAGCCACGGCGGCTGGGCCAGCGGTCCGCCCCGAACCGCCACGGGCCCACCCGCCAGCCACGCATAGCCCAACGAGAGCCGCCGCCGAACACGTCCAAGGCGGCCTGGAGTTGAGCGAGACGGGCCTGGGCGCGCCCTTCAACGTTGGACGCGCACATCACCAGCAGCTGCACGCGGACCAGGTGGTCGTCCTCGGCGAGCTTGCCCAACGCGTCCTCCGGGGTCACCCGGCGGGGGATCGGCGGCATGACCAGACGGCGCCCGCCCCCGCCCTGCTTACCGGCCATCAACTGCTGCAACTGCCAGGCCAGCGAATCCTCGATACCAGTGGCGTCCTGCCGGACCCATCGGGCGGCTCGCTGGGCCTCCCGCCTCTCCGCACGGCGGGCGTCCATCATCAGCTGCAGACGACGGGCCCGCAGTGACCATTTGGGGGCGCGCTGGATGTCGAGCCGGATCTCGGCCAGGTCACCCAGCTCGGCACGGAGGTCGGAGACGGCGTCGATCAGCGGCTGTAGCGGGTCCGGGGCCAGCGGGACTTCACGCAAGGGCGCGGACGGCTTGCCACGCAGGATGAACTCTGCCCGCACCACGTGGTCACGGGGCTTGTCGGCTATGGGGCGGGCCCGGTTCACGGTCACGCCAGGGCCGAACGGTGTGATGGACAACAGGCGTTGGGCTCCCGCGGGGCCTTCGATCCGGTACCGGAGTGGGCTGGAGCCGTCGGCGCGCAGCCGGACCTGCACCGTCTTGGACTGGCGCGGCGCCCACCACGGCATGGAGGTCGAGGCTCTGGCGAGCTGAACACCCCGGCGGAAGATCTCCTCGAAGCCAGGGTCGAAGTGCCGCGACGGTACGAGTTCGAGCGCCATCCGCTCAGCTGAGGCCTTGCGAGCCAGGTGGCGCACCGCCATCTCGCTCGCCATCCAGACGATGACGGCGGCCGCGGTCACCACCCACCAGTAGGTGATCGCCCAGCCGGTGGCATGCACGATGCCGGACACGAGGCCGAGCGCCTGGCCGGATGCTGTTTGGTCCGCCGGGGCGGTCAGGTACGGGGCTGCGGAGTCCACGTGGCTGTTCCTTTCTTGGTAGTGCGGGTGAAGTTCCATTCGGTGATGTGGAGGTCGGTGAAGGTGCCGCTGCGGTCCGTGCCGGCCCACACCAGGTGGACCACGGCCTTGTTCGGGCTGCCGTCGCGGCGGGCGATCGCGGCCTGGATGCGGAAGTCAGCGGTGGCGAACGCCGGGGCCACCGCTTGGCCCATGTCAGGGAACATGTCCGGCCACCTCGCGCGGCCAACTCCGGTGGCGTCCGCGTGCAGCAGCGCACGACCGGCGGTGAGCAATTTCCGCTGGTCGGCGACGGGAAGGTCGGCCGGCCAGGCGGTCTCCAGATTCCGCTGGACAGCTCTGTCGCCGGCCACACCCTCGCCGTGCGGTGGCAGAGCGGCTGGAGGCGTCGACGCCTCGGGCGCCGTGGAGGCAGCCGCGCCAAGGGTCGGTGGCCTGCCGGTAGAAGGCGTTGCGGCGATCGGTGACCGAGCCGTGGTCGCGGCCGAGGGAGGTGCCGTTCCTGGAGTCGGCGGTTGCTGACCGTGCGGCATGTACAGCAGAGCCGTCCCGGCGACGGCGAGCAAGACGGTGCTCAGCAACAGCAGGCGCGGTGAGCGTGGCGTGGTGGTCACAGCAGCCGTGCACCCCCCGCATAGCCGGACATCGCGCTGACGGCGT
>NZ_JAYWVC010000306.1:0-6964 GCF_036281785.1 Streptomyces chiangmaiensis
ACCACTGGCGTCCGCCGCGGCCGCTACTGAGGCCATGCCAAAACCGGCCTCGCCCCCGTCTTCAGCGCCGCGATCAACCTCCACCGCATCGATAACCACCTCACCGGACACCCCGTCGGCACCGCACGCCGCACCCACTTCGCCGACCTCGACCTCGGCCTCGAACCCCGCCCCCGCAGCAAGCCCCGCCGACACCGCTCCTGAATCGGGCGACAAAGTCCCACAGGATTGCGGTCTGCGCTGCGGTCAGTCAATCTCCGGCTGGCAGGTCAAGGGGGCGTAGCCGATGGAGCTGGAGGGCCATTTGCAGTTCGAGAGCGTTCTGGGGATCCCTCCATCGACTGCCAAGCAGCATGGTGATGCGTCTGAGGCGCTGCGAGACGGTGTTGACATGCACATGAAGGGTGCGAGCGGTCAGTGCGAGGCTGCGGTCTGCCTGAAAGTAGCTCTCCAGCGTGCGTAGGAATTCGGAGCCGCGCTGCCGGTCGTGTTGCAGGAGGGGACCGAGCCGCGCCTCGATGTAGGCATGGATGTCGTGCGGTGTCTGCGGCCCGAGCAGGAGCCCTGCGAAGCCGAGACCGCCGGCGTCGGCGGCCTCTCCTTGGCGGCCGAGGAGAATCAGGGCCTCAAGGCAACGCCTGGCGTCCCTGTATGCATTGCTCAGCGATACCGCTCCTGCGGCCGGGCCGGCGGCTCCTGCGGTGACGCGGTAGCCGAGGACCTGGTGCAGACGGCTGGCGACGAGGTCGGCCGCGGCTGCTGGCTGGACGTGCGGAAGGGCGAGGACAAGGTCCTCGAGGTGGCTGGCGGCAAGCCCGTTGTAGCCGGCGGCAAGCCGGGCGGCCACGACCGCGGCCCGCTGGCGGTCGACGTCTTTCGTACGAGCCACCACGACGGCGTGCTCGGTGTCCAGGTCGGCGCGGTGTCCGCGTGCTCGCTGACGCAGCGTCGCCTCATGCCGCTGCGGGTCCGTGATGACGTCGATGAGTAGGTCGCCCCGAACGCGGTCTTCGGTGTCGGCGAGCGAGCGGTGGAAGAGCAGGAGCAGTGCCGCCACGTGCGCAGCGCGTTCGAGAATCCTCTTCCCGACCTCGGAGAGTTCCTGGTGCCCGCCGAGCAGGACGGTTCCCAGATGGTCGCCGCCGGCGACGGCTGCCGCGATCCATTGCGTGGCATCTCCTGGATGGTGCAGTTCCACGGTGTGGCCGGAGGCGCGCGCCTGGGTTGCGGCCTGCCGTCGGCGGTCGAGCGGCGGCAACGGTGCGCCGGTGTTGGCCAGGGCACTCCCGTCGGGACCCAGGATCGCCGCGGTGCCGCCCAGCACCTCGGTCAGCGCCACTGTCACGTCGCTGACGCCGCCGCCTTCCAGCAATACGGTGGTGAGCCGATCGTGAGCCTCGGCCGCTCGCTCGACGGACGCCGCGTGCTCGAGGATCACCTGGTTCGCCTGGTTGAGACGGTCCAATGCCTGCTGGGCCTGGGCGAACAACCGGGCGTTCTCCAGGGCGACCGCCGCGTGCGCGGCCAGCGACGAGGCGAGGGCGATCTCTTCCGGTGGAAAGGGCCGGGGCCTGCGGTTGCCCGCGAGCAGGCCGCCGATCACCTTGCCGTCCAGCAGGAGCGGCACGCCGAGTAGGGCGTGGATGCCTTCCTCGGCCACAGATGCGTCCACCGGCCCATCGTGAAGGAAACCGGTGTCGTGCTGGTAGTCCTGGGTGGCGTACGGAGCCGCTGTCTGCACCATGAGCCCGCCGAGCCCGGTTCCCATCGGCAGCCGGATGCCCTGGAACCGGGCCGACACCGATCCGTCGGAGACGCGGATGTACACATCCTGCCGCTCGTCGTCGATGAGGCTCAGGTATGCGACGTCGACTCCCAGTAGCTCCCGGGCGCGCCGCACAATCGCGCCGAGCACGGCATCGACATCACGCAGGGCCGTGAGGTCTGTGGCCGTCTGGTAAAGGGCGCGCAGCTGCTTCTCCCGGTGCTGCTGACGCTCCATCAGCCCACGCATCCGCAGGGCACTGGCCAGCTGGGCCCGAAGCTCCTCCAGCTCCTGGTCACCAGCACCCTCCGCGGCAGCGTGTGCCAGGCTCTCGAACGCCTCGGGGGGAGCCCCCACTTCAAGGAGTTCCACGAACGAACGTCGCATGTGCCCAGACTAGCCCGACCGAACAGTGCTACGAGCACATCAAGTACGGCCATCACTGTTGAACGAACACATCGCTGCCGTCGGTGCTCAGCGACCAAACTCCTCGTACGAAATTCGCACAGGAAGGTCCTCCCGCATGAACGGTCCACAGGAACGGCATTCGGCCCTCCGGAAGGTGGCCCTGGCCAGCCTGGTCGGCACCACGATCGAGTGGTACGACTTCTTCGTCTACGGCGCTGCCGCAGCCCTGGTGTTCAACACTCTGTTCTTCCCCAATCAAGATCCCCTCACCGGAACCCTGCTGGCCTTCGCCACCTACTCGGTGGGCTTCGCGGCCAGGCCGCTCGGCGGCATCGTCTTCGGCCACTTCGGCGACCGCCTCGGGCGCAAGCGCATGCTGGTGACCAGTCTGCTCCTGATGGGTGCGGCGACCTTCGCGATCGGGCTGCTGCCCACGTATGACGCCGTGGGCTCATGGGCCGCGGTCCTCTTGGTGACCTGCCGTTTCCTGCAGGGGTTTGCGGTCGGCGGGGAGTGGGGCGGCGCGGTACTGATGGTGGCCGAGCATGGTGGGAGCAGGCGGCGCGGCTTCTGGGCGAGCTGGCCCCAGACCGGCGTACCCGCCGGCAGCCTGCTGGCCACCGGAGCGCTGTCAGTGGTGACCGGGTTCATGTCCGAGGCCACGTTCGGCTCGTGGGGATGGCGCATCCCGTTCCTGCTCAGCGCAGTGCTGGTGATGGTCGGCCTGTATATCCGCATCTCGGTGTCCGAATCGCCGGTCTTCGAGCAGGCGCAGGAGGAACAGCGTCGCTCTGGACAGCAGCAGCGTCTGCCACTGATCGAAGCGTTCCGTCGCCACTGGCGCGAGGTGCTGATCGCCATGGGCGCGCGCTTCGCCGAGAACATCTCGTACTACGTCTTCACGGCCTTCGTTCTGACCTACCTGACCGGCCACCTGGGGTTGTCCAAGACCACCGGACTCAACGCCGTGCTGATCGCTTCGGCGATCCAGTTCGCGGTCATCCCGCTGTGGGGGTTGCTCTCCGACCGGATCGGGCGCCGACCGGTCTACCTGATCGGCGTCGGCGGGCTGCTGATCTGGGCGTTCGTCTTCTTCGTACTGCTGGACAGCCGATCTCCCCTCGCGATCACCGTCGCGATCTCCGTCGGGCTCGTCGTGCATGCGGCGATGTACGCCCCGCAGGCGGCGTTCTTCTCCGAGTTGTTCGGCACCGGAGTCCGATACACCGGTGCGTCTATCGGCTACCAGTTGGCGTCGGTGTTCGCCGGCGGCCTGGCCCCGCTGATCGCCGTCGCGCTGCTGGACGGCTTCGGTTCCTCGCTGCCGATCTCCCTGTACTTGGCCGGGGCGGCGCTGGTCACGCTCGTCGCAGTGCTGCTCGCACAGGAGACGAGCACCCGGAATCTGTCCGACGTCAGCGCCGCGCGGGAGCAGACCGCCGACCAGCCGCAGGTTCCGGCCTCATGACCGTCTGCCCGATCCGGCGGACAGTCCTGCCGGATCGGGCAGCTTCCGCGCGACCGCCGAGAAAGGCGCCACCACCGTGATCGAAACGAAGGCCGCTGTCCTCACCGGCACGGCAACGCCCCCCTACGCCACGAACCCTGTCGTACACATCGAGGACGTCCAGCTCACACCGCCGGGCAGCGGAGAGGTGCTGGTCCGCATCGCCGCGGCCGGACTGTGCCACTCGGACCTGTCGGTCATCAACGGCGACCGGCCCCGGCCGCTGCCCATGGTCCTCGGCCATGAGGCGGCCGGGGTGGTCGAAGAGACCGGACCCGGTGTATCCGATGTGCAGCCCGGCGATCACGTCGTCTTCTCCTTCGTCCCTTCCTGCGGAGCATGCGTGCCGTGCCAATCGGGCCGCCCCGCTCTGTGCGAACCGGGCGCACGCGCTAACACCCACGGGGAGCTCCTCACCGGCTCCAAGCCCTTCCACCGGGCCGGTGGAGAACGGCTGAACCACCACCTCGGCGTGTCGGCGTTCGCGGAGCGGACCGTCGTTTCGGCCGCCTCCCTCATCCGGATTCCCAGCCACATTCCGCTGGAGAAGGCGGCGCTGTTCGGCTGTGCGGTGCTGACCGGCGTCGGCGCCGTCATCAACACCGCGCGTCCGACACCCGGCACCGCGGTGGCCGTCTTCGGCCTCGGGGGCGTCGGCCTGTCCGCGGTCATGGGCGCCCATCTCGCCGGTTGCCACCCGGTCATCGCCGTGGATCCCCTCGACGCCAAGCTCGAGTTGGCCACATCGCTCGGGGCGACACACGCCGTCAAGGCAGGCGACGACGCACCCGACGTCATCCGTGACATCACTGGTGGCGGCGCGCACTGCACCGTGGAAGCCGTCGGCAGCGCGCGCGTCCTCACCGCCGCGTACAACGCTACGCGTCGCGGCGGGCAGACCGTCTCGGCCGGCCTGCCGCACCCCGATCAGCGAGCGGAACTGCCCGCCGCGCTTCTGGTCGGCGAGGAGCGCCAGGTCACCGGCTCCTACATGGGCTCTGCGGTGCCCCGTCGGGACATCCCCCGTCTGCTGGCCCTGCACGAGGCCGGACGCCTGCCGGTCGACGCGCTCCACACCCAGACCCTGGGCCTGGCGGAGATCAACACCGGCTTTGACGCGCTGGCCGCCGGAGCCGCGGTGCGGCAGCTCGTCACCCCCGGGACTCTTCCTTCCGGCGGCGCGAACGGCGAGGCCTGAGCAAGGTCTTGGTGACATCCACGGCCCGTGTGACGGGTGGCAAGCGCTCCTTGTGGTGAGCGAACGGGAAGGCCGTGGCGGAAGTGGGCCAGCAATGACGGATCGAATGCCATGTCGTTCAGGCCCAGCCCGCACGCGGCCTTCCACCGCAGGTCACACCGCAGTTCCTGGACCGTTTCGAAGTCCGACAGCCCGTGCAGGGCCTGCAGCGTGATCGCCGCGGCCAGGATCTGCGTCGGCATGCTCGGCCGCCCGTTCGCCGACGGGCACATGTCCGCGAACATCTCCGCCGGGAACAGCGCACCACGGTGCTCGGCCAGGAACGCGAACGCCCCGCCGGAATCAACTCCCGGCAGGTCTGCCACACATCCGGTCCGACCGTCTCCCCGGCCCATTCCCCATCACCACGAAACGAGTCTGGCCCCGCCGCTCACTCGGCGGAGCCAGAACCCCAAGATCTTCATGAGCCTTCTAGGGGGGGCGGACGGCGGCTCAGCAGCTGGTGAGCTCGCTGTGCACCGGGCCGGGGTTGGCGTTCGCGGCGGTGCGCTGGTCGCGGCGTTCCAGGGCTGCGGACCACAAGGCGAGCCCGACGGCGGAGGCGGCCATGAGTGCGCCGACCCAGTTGGGGGAGGTGTAGCCGAAGCCGGCGGCGATGACGAAGCCGCCGAGCCACGCGGCCAGAGCGTTGCCGAGGTTGAAGGCGCCGACATTGACGGCGGAGGCCAGGGTCGGGGCACTGTGGGCGTGGTCGAGGACGCGCTTGTTCAGCGGCGGCACGGTGGCGAACCCGAACGCGCCGACGACCAGGACGGTGATCGCCGCGAGTATCTTGCTGTGTGCGGTGAGGGTGAACACGCCGAGCACCACGGCCAGTCCGCCGAGCGCGGTGTAGAGCATCGGTATCAGCGCACGGTCGGCGAACTTGCCGCCGATGAGGTTGCCGATGACCATGCCGATGCCGAACAGGATCAGCAGCCAGGTCACCGCGCTGTCAGAGAAGCCCGCGACGTGAGTCATCATCGGGGCGATGTACGTGATCGCGGCGAAGACGCCGCCGAAGCCGAGCACGGTCATCGCCAGTGCGAGCAGAACCTGAGGGTTGCGCAGGGCGGCGAGCTCGTGCCGCAGGTGGACGCCTTCGGGGCGGGGCAGTTCGGGGACGAGCTTGGCTATGCCGAGCAGCCCGATCACGCCGAGGCCGGCGACGAGGACGAAAGTGGTGCGCCAGCCGGCGGCCTGGCCGATGTAGGTGCCGAGCGGGACGCCCACGACGTTGGCGACGGTCAGGCCGGTGAGCGTGATGGCGATGGCGCTGGCCTTCTTCTCCGGGGCGACCAGTTCGGCGGCGATGACCAATCCGATGCCGAAGAATGCGCCGGGCGCGAGCGAGGTGACGATGCGCCCGACCATCATCAGCCCGAAGCTGGGGGCGAGCGCGGACAGCAGGTTGCCGAGGACGAATAGGCCCAGCATCAGCATCAGCATCCGCTTGCGGGGCATCTTCGTGCCGAGTGCGGTCATCAGCGGGGCGCCCAACATGACGCCGAGGGCGTAGACGGTAACCATCAGGCCGGCGGTGGGAATGGTGACGTGGAAGTCCGCGGCGACTTGGGGCAGCAGTCCCATGGGGACGAATTCCGTGGTTCCGAGACCGAAGGTACCGATGGCGAGAGCAAGAAGCGCCAGAGGCATGGGGTTAACCCTTCCATGTTGCGTGAGCGAGTACCTGACGTCCAGGTCGCCGCCGGACTGCCGGGCAACAGCGCGCTGGAGGTTGTGTGTGGGGGAAGCAGAAGCTGGCCAAGCTCGGTAAGGCCGAGGAGTGCGGCAAGGTCTTCGGACCGTTCGGGGTGGTCGCCGGACGGCGGATGGTGGCATCCGAGCTTTTTTGGGCTTGTCGGCCCACTCCTGGAGTTAACGCTGCTTAGGGGTGGGCTGTCAAGCCCAATCTGGGTATCGTCCGAAGCGTGAAACCCACGACAGGAGCTCGGGAGCCCCACAAGCTCACCGACAAGGGACAGGCAATGCGGCCCGCATCCTGGAGCACGCCGCAGAGCTCATCTACACCAAGGGCGTCCACGCG
>NZ_JAYWVC010000307.1:0-6928 GCF_036281785.1 Streptomyces chiangmaiensis
GGCACCATCCAGCCGAGCCGTACGCCTGGTGCCAGGGACTTGCTCACGGAACCGAAGTACACCACCCGCTGCGGATCGAGGCCCTGCAGGGCGCCCACCGGCTGGCGGTCGTACCGGAACTCTCCGTCGTAGTCGTCCTCCAGGATCAGGCCGCCGGTGGCACGTGCCCAGTCGACGGCCGCCGTGCGCCGCTCCGGGCTGAGCGCGACCCCCGTCGGGTACTGGTGTGCCGGTGTCATCAGCACGGCGCTCGCCTCATGCAGTCGCACCAGGTCGGCGAGGCGCGCGCCGTGTTCGTCGACGTGGAGGGGCCGGGTGTGCAGACCGGCGTTCGTCAGAAGGTCGCGGTACAGGTCGAGGCCGTAGGCCTCGACGGCCACCGCTCCCACCCGTCGTGCCCTGAGCACCTGCGCCATCAATGTCAGGCCGTGGTGGAAGCCGGAACAGATGACGATCCGCTCCGGCTCGGCGTACACCCCGCGGGCCCGCGCGAGGTAGTCGGCGAGCGCGGCGCGCAGCTCCATCCGGCCGCGGGCATCGCCGTAACCGAGGGCGTCGTGCGGCGCGGCGGTCAGAGCCCGGCGGGCTGCGGTGAGCCACTGCGTGCGGGGGAAATGCGAGAGGTCCGGCGACCCCGTCAGCAGGTCGTGGCTGGGGCGGCGCGTGTCTGGCCTCGCGGTGGGGGCTTCCGGCGCGGCCCTGCGCGGTTCGACCCGGTTGGCCACCCGGGTTCCCGAGCCCTGCCGGGCGGTGAGCCAGCCCTCGGCGATCAGTTCGGCGTAGGACTCGACGACGGTGTTGCGGGAGACGCCGAGATCCGCGGCGAGTGCTCGGGAGGCAGGCAGCGGTGTGCTGGGCGCCAGGCGTCCCGTGCGCACGGCCTCCCTCAGGGCGTCTGTGAGCCCTGCGCGTAGCCCGGGACCGCGCAGCTCCAGATGGAGGTCGATGCCGAAGGCGGAGGGCGGACCGACCATGGAATTGGTCCGAGTATCTGTCACACAGATGGACCATACTCCAGTACCACTGTGTCCGTGGCGTTGCGTGCCGACAGGACCGACCCGTCAGCCACGACACGGACCTACCGGACGGGCGTGGCCGATGTGTTCGGTCAGGCGCAGGCAGTTTTGCGCTTGACGCCGGTTGCGAGTTGCAAGGGAAGGTACCGAAGGGACCATAGGGACCCTCGGTATGGGCTGTTCGGCCTCAGCAGCAAGCAGCGGCATGCGGTGGACTGAAAGCGTCAATAGCCGCAACAGCAGTTCTGGAGACGGCAATGGCCACACTTTCACGCAGGCAGCGGTTTCCCTTCCCGGAGATTCCCGAGTGGGTCGAGGCCTTTCCCGCGCGTTTCGCGATGCCCACGATGGGAGACCTCTACGCGGTCCGCATCGAGGACTACATGGAGGGCGACCGGTATGTGATGCGGGCGGAGCTTCCTGGCGTCTCACCCGAGGACATCGACGTCGCCATCAGCGAAGGCGTGCTGACCGTCAAGGCCGAGCGCACCGAACATGAAGCGGAGAAGAACCGCAGCGAGATCCGCTACGGCGCCATGAGCCGCAGCGTGACGCTGCCGCCGGGCACCGACGAGGATGACGTAAGGGCCGACTACACCGACGGAATGCTCACGGTCACTGTGGGCCTCGGACGTGAAAAGGCCGAGGCCAAGCACATCGAGGTCACGCACCACGCGTGATCCGGTACCCGGTGGGGGCCGGCTCGGGCGGGCACACGCCCGCCCGAGCCGCCCCATTCGCGGCGCCCCGCACGATGCCAAGGGCCCGCTGTCGGTCGGGAGCCCGGACGTTTCGTACCCTTCGTTCGAGAACATCATCAAGATGCCACCGAAGATCGTCATCACTCCCACCGGCATCTGACCAGACGGAGAGAAGGGACGCCGACCGATGGGGCATCGCAGCGTGGGCGATCTGATGACCCCCGACGCCGTGAGCGTGCGGCCGGGCACGACCTTCAAGGAGATCGCACGCGTCCTCGACGAGTACGAGATCACCGCCGTTCCTGTGATCGACGGCGATGGCCGGCCCGTCGGGGTGGTGTCCGAGGCGGACCTCCTGCGCAAGCAGACATCCGGGGGTGTCGGCAGCACCGCCGGGGAACTGATGACCAGCCCTGCCGTGGTCGCAGAGCCGGAGTGGGACGTGGTCCGTGCCGCACGGACGATGGAGACACGGAGGGTCAAACGCCTTCCCGTGGTGGATGGTGACGGCCGTCTGATCGGCGTGATCAGCCGCAGCGACTTGCTGCAACTGTTTCTCCGTCAGGATCGCGCGATCCAGGAGGAGATCCTGGAGGATGTCATCGTCCGGACGCTGGGTCTGTCGCCCTCGTCGCTGACCGTCGAGGTAGCCGACGGCAGGGTCACACTGAGTGGCAGGGTGGAACGCAAGAGCCTGCTCCCGGTAGCCGTGCAGTTGTGCGAGGGGGTCGACGGCGTGGTGGATGTGGTCAACCGGCTCGACTTCGACCGGGACGACACAGCGGACGAGGCGACGGTGCAGCCCCGCGGGGATCGGTCATGATCTCCTGGGCTTCTTGAGGCCGACCGACACGAGGGGGGTGGCCCTGTGGGACGGCCGAGCACCGAGCATGATCAGCCCTCGGCGCGGTCGCGGGACGAAGCGGCCCAGCGTCGTCGTACCGCCTCCTCGTGCTCCGCCTCCTCCAGAGCCAGTTCCACGGCCGCCAGCTCGCCTGTCAGACGCGGAATCCAATGCCGACGCAGAGCGCGGACCCGTTGGCGGGTCCGTTGGGCCTCTGCGGCGATGAGTTCGGCCGCAGTGAGGGCAGCGGAGTGCTCGGCGGCGGCGCGGACGGCCAGGCGGTACGCCCTCTCCGCGTGAGCGAGCGCGGTGTTCCCTGGCGTACGTTCCGCGGGGGAGCGCACGGGGGCCGTCCAGGACACGGAGGACGGGTGGCTCACGCCCACTACCGATGTCCACGCGACGTCGACTCCGGCGCGGTCGGCGGGGGCCGCCTCGAACGGGGCGCGCTCGCCACCGAGCAGCAACCCGCGCACGCACCAGGTCTCCGCCTCGGCGAGTCTGTCTCCCCAGATACAGCCGGCCTCCTGTGCCGTCCGACTCAGCTCCCGTTCGCGGTCGCGCAGGAGCCGCAGTTTGCGTTCCAGCAGATCTGCTCCGCGCAGAGCGATACCCAGACTGTGCCGCAGGCGCAGCCGGCCCGTGCGCCCGGGAGGCACCCGCCGTGGACGCGCGCTCACGACGATGTTCCGTCTCTGCGCATGCCGTTGCCCATGTCGGCGCGGGCGTCGAGCAGGGCTGCCGGGATCATGCCGAGCTGGCTGCGGGGGAGGGTGAGCAGTACGTCCCAGGCCCGGTCGAGGGAGTTTTCGAGTGCCCGGTTCTCGTCCGCGGCCTGGGCGAGAAACCCGCGCAAGAACGCGTCATCCAGGTCCAGGTACTGGCGGTCGATCGGGCTGAGCGCCGGGCGTCCGATCAGGTCGGCGAGTTCCCGCACCTGCCGGGCGCGGGCCAGCGCGGCGATCAACTGGGCTGCGACGTCCGGGTGGTCGTCGCGGGTCCGTCCCGCACCGGCTCCTTTGCGCATCAGACGCGACAGGGAGGCGAGCGGGTCGACCGGCGGATATACGCCTCGGGCGTGGGTCTCGCGGACAGGACGATCTGGCCCTCCGTGATGTAGCCGGTGAGGTCGGGCACCGGGTGGGTGATGTCGCCGGCGGGCATCGTGAGCACCGGCAGGACCGTCACCGATCCGGGGCGGCCCCTGATCCTTCCGCACCGCTCGTAGAGGGATGCGAGGTCGCTGTAGAGATAGCCGGGGTAGGCCCGGCGCGCGGGGATCTCACCCCGAGCGGCGGACACCTCGCGCAGCGCCTCGGAGTAGGCGGTCATGTCGGTCATCACGACCAGCACATGGCGGCCCTCCCTGAACGCGAGGTGCTCCGCGACCGTCAGCGCGAGCCGTGGTGTGAGCAGCCGCTCGATCACCGGGTCGTCGGCAGTGACCTCCGCCGCCGGGCACCATCCGGCGAGCGCTGCCACCTCCCCGCGCAGCACGGCTCCCTGGGTGCGCGCCTCCAGCTGTGCCTCGCCCGCCAGCAGCCCCAGGCTGCCCTGTTGTTCCAGGACGTCCAGATCGGGGGCGGAGGCGGCCAGGAGGGGAGCCTGACCCGCGGTCGACGGCACACCTGCGAGCACAGGCGTGCCGTCGACCGACCTGGGACGGCCTTCCAGACGCTGCAGCCGTCGGGCCGCCGGTCCGGGGCGGCCTCCTCCACCCGGTCCAGCTCGACGCAGCCCGCCTCGGCGATCCGTACCAGCGTGTCCCGCAACGCCGCGTGCGGTACGACCACCGCCACACGTCGCGTCCGGACGGGTGTCACCGCCTCAGACCAGGGCATCGAACTCCTCCAACGGCCGTCCGGCCCGGGCCGCCGGCTCCAGGGCCGCCCGTACCCGCCAGGCGTCCACCGACAGCACCGCGACCGCCCCCACGACCTCCCGGGGCCCGTACCGCCCGCCCCGCAGCATGTCGACGCCCTCCCGGTCGACAACGCGCCACCAGCGGGCCTCGGCCCGCCACAGCTCTCCCGGCTCCTCCACGTCTGCCACAACCCAGCAGGCCTCGGACGACAGGCGGTCGCGAAAGTCCCGGAAAGAGGGGGCGTCGACCGCCCGCGAACCCAGCAATTCCGCCGCGTCACGGCGCACGGGCCCTGGCAGGCGGCGCTCGTGCACGAACATTTCGCGTGCTGTCAGCAGGGCGGCACGTCCCCGGGCCCACCGCCGGGCGGATGGCACGGCCATGGCCGTCCGTCGGGCAGCCGCCATACGCATGCCCAACACCAGCGCCCACGGCGTGTCCGCGCCCGGGTCGCCCCATGCCGAGGCCGCGAGGGCGGCGCGCAGTTCCGCGGGCGTACGGGCGCGATCCAGGCTCCGCCAGGCGGTCTCCAGGGCGCCGAGCCGGTACGGCTGCCGCGCCGGGGCGTCGGGGTCCGCGCCTGGGCGATTCTGTGTCGTCAGACGGGACGCGACGTTGGCGACTTCGCAAGCAGCGGCGAGCGGGCGCAGCAGGCGGGCTCCGCCCGGGGGCAGCCAGCCGGCCAATACCCGCAGATGCCAGAGCAGCGTGGCGGAAACCGCCCGTTGCGCCTCGGGCAGTTCGACGGCCGTCCGCGCGTACTTCCGGTACGGCGTCCCGGCCAGCCGGTGCGGTGCGTCCTCGAGGGTGACGGCGCTCGCCATCTCCCGGGCGCCGGCTGGGCCCGGGCAACGGTTGGTCAGGGCGCGGGCCCGGACCACTGTCGCGACCCACCCGGCACTCACGGCGCTCCCTTTGGTCTGTCCGTGGTGCGCAGGGCGTCCGCCACCGCACGGTCCACCATGGCCGTCATGCGCCCCCGCGCCCGCTCGCGCACCAGGGCGGCGGCGCGTTGCCCGGCCGCGCGAAGGGCCTCCGCCTCCTCCGCGGCGGCACGACGAACAGGCGCGGCGGCCTCCTGCCGGACTTGTGGAGCCCGGGACCGCGCCGCCGCCAGGATGTCGGCTGCCTGCCGCACAGCATGCTCCCGTACCGCCGCCGCCTCGCGGTCCGCCGCCGCACGAATCCCTGCTGCCTCCTCCTGAGCGCCCGTCAGCTGTGCGAGGGGTGCCTCCAATTCTGCGGCGCGCTCGGCCGCCCGGTCGGCGGGGACTCCGGTGACGGCTGCTCCCGGCGCACCGGTCGGACGGAATCGCGCGAGGGAATCGCGCAGGCTCACCACGAGCGTCCTCCTGCCGGTCTGCTCCTCCTTCAGTCTCACCGCTCCCGCGCAGGCTCGCATCGGATGAGCCGCATAGCCGCTCCATCAGGGCCATTCGGCTCTTGGCCCGGTACGGCGGAGCACAAGACTGGGAGACGAGGCAACCTGACGAAGTCTGGAGGCCCTCATGAGCAGGCGTGAAAACCACTCCATGGGCGCCGAGGCCCGCCGTGCCGTGCCGTCGCATCACTGGCGCCCCGGCGAGGAAGGACGGCAGGACCTGCTCCTGCGCTACCTGGGTGCGGTGGCCACGGTGTCGGCCAAACACGCGGGGGCACGGTCCGTTATGCACCCTGCCACCACAGGGACGGCATCCCCCACAGGTCCAGGTCCAGCGCCGAGTCCGTCTCCCAAGGCTGAGCGGGAGACCGTCGACTCCGCTGGGGAGAAGCCGCCGCAACCGCTTGCCGAGCCCGAGGCCCTGTCGGTACGGGACGTGATGGACGTGCCCGCTCCATCGATGCGGGACGATCTGTCCTACCGGGAGATCGCACGCCTGCTCGCACGTGAGCATGTGGGTGCGGTCCCGGTGGTCGACGCAGACGATCGGGTTGTCGGCGTGGTGTCGGAGTCCGACCTGCTGGCGAAGGTGGCGCTCGAAGCGTCCGGTCGCCCCTCCGGTCCGCTCAGCAGGCTGCGGGAGCTGCAGCTGCACGGCAAGGTCCGGGCGGAGACCGCAGCAGACCTGATGACCAGTCCCGCGATCACGGTGCTGCCGGGTGCGACCGTCGCGGAGGCTGCCTGGCTCGCGGCCTTGTCGCGCCTGAAGCGGATCCCGGTCACCGACCACGAAGGGCGCTTGGTGGGCGTGGTGCGCCGCAACGCTCTACTGCAGGCCCTCATACGGGACGACGCCGGAATTCGACAGGAGATCGACGCGAAGATGCGTGCCTTCTGCTCCCCTTCCGACCGTGACACGGTCGAGGTGCGCGTGCACGACGGCGTGGTGGAGTTCACGGGCCGGATGTCGCAGGCCTCGATGCCCAGGCTGCTGGCGGAGGTCGAGGACATCGACGATGTGGTCGAGGTGACCAACCACCTCACAGCGGTGTGACCTCGTGTGCAGCACTGAAGTCGGCCCGGGTGAGCGATTCCTCCTTCGCACCAGGCACATGCAGGCTC
>NZ_JAYWVC010000308.1:0-6870 GCF_036281785.1 Streptomyces chiangmaiensis
GGGTACGGCCGCGGTCGACGCTGACGGTGTTCATCAGCTCGACCGGCAGCGGTTCTCCCAGCAACGGCGCGCTCGTGGTCACACCCTCGTTCCTCATGCCACCAGGGCATCTCGTGCTAATGGATAACTGCCACGATCTCCATTTGACGACGAACGGTAGATGTGCCACAGTTCTAATGGCTAGAGGACATCCAAACGTTAGGGATTGGATGTCGCAGACATCAGAAGGAGTCGCAATGTCGGCGCTGCCCCAGATCAACCCCGCCGAGGCCACCGGTGAGGCCGCCACCCTGCTCGCCGAGCTCAAAAAGAGCATCGGCCCGGTTCCGAACATGGCGAAGGCGATGGCGAACAGCCCCGCCCTGCTCAAGGGGTGGATGAGCCTCTCCGGCGCGCTCGCCGGCGGTGTGCTGCCCGGCCCGGTCCGCGAGCGCATCTCGCTGGCCACCGCCGAGTACAACCGGTGCACCTACTGCCTGTCCGCCCACACCTTCCTGGGCAAGAAGGTCGCCAAGCTCGACGAGGACGAGATCGAGCGGGCCCGCCACGCCACGTCCGCCGACCCGCACGTGGCGGCCCTGCTCGCGCTCTCCGACGCCATCGCCCGCGGCCGCGGCACGGTGGATGAGGCGGCACTCAAGGCTGCCCGGGCCGCCGGCGTCACCGACGCCGAGATCGCCGAGGTCATCGGTAACCTCGCCCTCAACATCCTGACCAACTACTTCAACATCGTCGCCGACACAGACAACGACAACCCCGTCGTCGTCACACCTCACGGGCACGCCTGACGACCCCAGCCGTGCGGGTCGCCACGCCCTGTCCCGCCGACCGCGACCCGCACGGCTGAGGTCCCGTCCCGGCTCGGCGCTCCCTCGGGGGGAGCGCCGAGCCGCCAAGGGGCACGGTCAAGCGGTGTGACGGCAGGCTTCGGGTCATCCACGGCGGCCGGCCGGTCCACTGATTCAGCGTGGACACCGGCCCCGGCCTCGGTCTTGGATCCGGCCTGCGAGTCATGCGAGGAGGCTCGTCATGGACGACCGGGAGTGAAGGTGACGGGAAGGTGTTCGGGGCCGCGCAGTCCGCTGGGTCTCCACCGCAGTTCGCTGGGAGGCACGGCCAGGGTGAGGCCGGGAAGGCGCCGCAGGACGGTCCCGATAGCGACCTGGCCCTCCAGCCGGGCCAGCGGTGCCCCCAGGCAGTAGTGAATTCCGTGCCCGAACGCGAGATGTGCGTTGTCCTGCCGGGTGATGTCCAGGCGATCGGGGTCGGTGAACCGTGCCGGATCGCGGTCGGCGATGGCGGAGGCGACCACCACCGTCGCTCCGCGCGGGATCGTCACGCCCGCGATCTCGACGTCCTCGCGTGTGAACCGGGCGATCCCGGGGTTCACCGGCCCGTCATAGCGGAGGAACTCCTCGATCGCGTCCGGCAGCAGCGCCGGATCGTCCCGGAGCGACGTCAATTGGTCGGGGTGGGTGAGCAGCGCGGTGATGCCGCCGCCGATCAGGTTCACGGTGGTGATGTATCCGGCTACCAGCAACAGGAACGTCATGGCGACGAGTTCGTCCTCGTCCAGCCGCTGCTCCTCGTCCCGGGCGACGATCAACGCGCTGAGCAGATCGTTCCCCGGCCGGTCCCGTTTCGTCTGCAGAAGCTCGGTGAGGTACGAGCGCATGTGGCGCCAAGCTGTGTCCACCACTGCCGGATCCGGTGGTTCCGATCCGCGGCGGATCATGTCGTCGGTCCAGCGCTGGAAGTCGTGCCGGTCCGCCGTGGGGACCCCGAGCAGTTCACTGATCACAGTGACCGGAAGCGGCAGGGCGAAGTCCTTGACGAGGTCAGCACGGCCCGTCGGCACGATCGCGTCGAGCAGGCGGTCGGTGATCGCCTGGACGCGGGGCCGGAGCTCGGCCACCCTGCGCGCGGTGAACGCCTTCGACACCAGGCGGCGTAGTCGGGTGTGGTCGGGCGGGTCGGCGCGGAGCATGGTGCGCAGAAAGGATTCGCGCTCCGTCGCAGGTAGCTGCTGCATGAGTCGAGAGTCCGAGGCGTCTCGGATGTCGCTGCTCAGCCGTGGGTCGGACAAGGCGGCGAGAGCGTCTTCGTATCGTGTGACCAGCCAGACCTCCAGGCCGCCGGCGATGACGGCGCGCCGCACCGGACCCTCGTCGCGCAGCTGCCGGTAGAGCGGGAAGGGATCCGTGAGGAACTCCGGGTCGGCGTAGGGCAGAAGGACCGGTTGTTGGCTCATGATGCCTCCCGAAATGCGCCGTGATCATGCGTGATGGGTTTGTTCGGCTTTGAGATTGTATGGGCCTATGTAGTCGAATTATGGATTTCATCCGAGGGTCGGTGGGAAGGAGCTGCCCGACGGCTTCCGTTCGGCACTGCGTTGCCGGGGATCACGGCCGCTTCGGCGCCCTTGCCCTCGGCCGTACGCTGCTGGGCGGTCGCCTCGAGCGTCGGCATCGCAGCCGAGTCGGAGTCGGTGCCGAACCGGCCAAGTGGTGCGGCTCGGCGCCGTTGTCGCCCTGGTAGGGGGCGTCGAATGCGAGTGTGACAAAGCCCTGATCGGCCATCTTGCTTGCGTACAGGCCTGCGGTCTGTTTGCCGGTGTGAGCGCCGAGTACTCATCCAGATCGAGGGCTCTCCCTCCCAGGAGGCGCTCCCACTCCTGGCCGGTCGGACCGCAACAGAGCGAGGCACGACCGCCGCCCATGGCACCGGCATCGCGACGCCTTCGCCCTAGGCCGAATGGACCGCACCCTTCTCCTGACCGGCGGCTCGCGACGGCCCGGCCGGAAAGGCCGCGGCGTCCAGCGGCGCGGCACACAGTGCCCGGCAGGTGATGCTCAATAGGATGCCCGGGTGCGATTCGCGATCTCCATTCCGCAGTTCTACGCAGATGGCGAGTTCGATCCGGCCGCGTTCCGCGCCTACGTCACGCGTGTGGAGCAGTTGGGCTTCGACAGCGCCTGGACGCAGGAGCAGACGCTGGGTTCCAAGCCGCAACTCGGACCGATGGAGACGATGACCTACGCCGCCGCGTGCACGGAGCACCTACGCCTCGGATGCGCGGTCTTCGTGTCCACGCTGCACAGCCCTGTCCATCTGGCGAAGAGCATCAGCTCGCTGGACCAGCTCAGCCGAGGCAGGATCGAGGTCGGCTTCGGCACGGGCGGCAAGCAACGTCCCTTCGGGGCCTTCGGCGTCGACCCGGAGCGCTACGTCGCCCGCTTCTACGAGGGCCTCGAGGTGATGACCCGGCTGTGGCGCGACTCCAGCACCCGCTTCTCGGGCGAATTCTGGCAGCTGGCCGACGCTGCGATGGAACCGAAGCCGTTCCAGAAGCCCTACCCTCCGCTGTGGTTCGGCGGCAGCGGACGTACGGCATTGCGCCGCGCCGTGCTGAGCCCCGGCCTGTTCAGCGGCTTCTTCGGGGCCGGGCAGGTGTCGACCGCGAAGTTCGCCGAGCAGGTCGAGATCGTGCGCCAGACTCTGGCCGAGTCCGGCCGGCCGACGGACGACTTTGCGATCGCCAAACGCGTCTACATCGCGGTGGACGACGACGCCCAGCGGGCCCGGGAACGGATCAACGCCGAGCTGGCCGCGCTCTACATGAGGCAGTCACCCGAGGTCGAGGCCGCGGCGATCGCGGGAACTCCTGGGGAGTGTGCTCGCAAGCTGAGCGAGGTCATCACCGCCGGCGCGGAACTCATCCTGTTCACACCGCTGTTCGCGCAGGCAGAACACCTCGAGCGGCTGGCCTCAGAAGTCATGCCAGAACTAGGTGCAACGGCCTCCGGGGAGCACCAGTTGTAGCTCGGGGCACCGGCGACGGAGCGTCAGGAGCACGCCAAAACGTCCACCGCATTCACTACGCCGCCTTTGCGTTCCGATCCAGTGCGCCGCTCGTCGCCCCGACGGAGATCGAGGTGACCGGCCTCCCCGAGGGGGAACCGGCGGTACTCTCCGCAGGCCTCCCGGGCGCCGCTCCTGGCATCACCGCGACCGCGACCCCTCGCCAGACGCCGTGAACTCCCCGGTCAGACCGAGCCATCGGCATGCAGCGCCTTGATCGCTTCGTCGTCGTAGCCGAGTGCGCGCAGCACGTCGTCGGTGTGTTCGCCCACGGCCGGGACCGGGTCCATCCGTGGGGTGACGCCGCGCAGGGTGGCGGGCGGCAGCAAGGCCTTGATCGTTCCGCCGGGGGTTTCGACCTCACGCCAGCGGTCGCGGCCTGCCAGTACCGGATGGTCCCAGTACTCGGCGACCGAGTTGAGCCGGGCGTTGGCCACGTTGGCGCGGTCCAGCAGCTCGGTGGCTCGGGCGGCGTCCAGCTCGGCAAAACGTTCGCTGATGATCGAGTTGAGCTCCTCGCGGTGGGCCACCCGGGCGGAACCGCGGTGGAAGCGCTCGTCACCGGTGATCTCGGGAGCCTCGAGGAAGACATCGCAGAACGAGGCCCACTCGCGTTCGTTCTGGATGGCGAGCAGCACCGTCCCGCCGTCGCCGGCCGTGAACGGCCCGTAGGGGGCGATGGTGGCGTGCTGGGCGCCGACGCGGGCGGGCTGGACGCCGCTGTATGCCGTGTAGTACGCGGGTGAGCCCATCCACTCCGAGAGCGCATCGAAGAGGGACACCTCGACCGGTGTGCCGCAGCCGGTGGTGGCGCGCCGGATCAGTGCGGTGAGGATGCCGGAGTAGGCGTACATGCCGGCCGCGATGTCTGCGATGGAGATACCGACCTTCGCGGGTTCCTCGGGGGAGCCGGTGAGTGAGACGACTCCGGTCTCGCACTGCACCAGTAGGTCGTACGCCTTGTGGTCCGCCCACGGGCCGTGGTTGCCGTAACCGGAGATGTCGCAGACGATCAGCTTGGGGTTGCGTTCGGCAAGTTCGTCGGCACCGAGGCCGAGCCGCCGGGTGGCGCCTGGGGCGAGGTTCTGGACGAACACGTCGGCGTCGGCGAGCAGCGTGTCCAGCACCTCCCGGCCGCCCGGTGTCTTGATGTCGAGGGTGACCGATTCCTTGGAGCGGTTGAGCCAGACGAAATAGCTGGACTGACCGTGCACCGACTCGTCGTAGGCGCGGGCGAAGTCGCCGGTGCCTGGGCGCTCGATCTTGATCACTCGGGCGCCGAGATCCGCGAGTTGGCGGGTGGCGAACGGAGCGGCGACGGCCTGCTCCAGGCTCACCACCGTGATGCCTTCCAGGGGCAGGGCGGTCACTTGGCCTCCTCGGGGTTGCTGCGGAACACCGTGCGCAGTGGCTCGGCAGCGGAGTTCCGGCCGATGTCGTCGAGCAGGCCCATTACATCGTGGCGCCGGCTGCGACCAGGGGCGCGGGCACGGCAACCATGTCGGCGCGGTCGGTGCGGGCCGTGTTTCGCGTGGTCGGTGCCGGTCGTACGGCCCAGGGGGAGCAGCTCTTCCATGGGCAACGGCACCTCGTCGCCTCGTCGTGCGGGGAGGTGCCGTTGGCTCTTTGTGTCGGTTCCTTTCGTCATTGCGGAATCTCACGGCCCGCCCTACCGAGGGGCCGGAAGACGCTCCGCAATGCTCGTGTCATCGGCGATGTCTCGCGCGACCGACTGCGTTCTTCCGCTCCAGGTGCTTGATGGTGTTGGGCGGTGTGTCGCCGTGGCGCTCGTGAGGGACCATGCGGGCCGCCCCGGGGGCCGTGCTCATCAGGCGGCCTTCTCTTCCGTCGTGTCGGGGATGGCGCCCTGGGCGCGCAGCCGGGCGGTCTCGGCGGGGCTGTATCCCAGCTCGGCGAGAATCTCGTCGTTGTGCTCGCCCAGGTCAGGCGCTCGCTTGGCCGGCACCTTGGGAATCCCTCGGACGTTGACGGGGCTGTTGATGGTGTAGTCCAGCTCGCTGACTCCTTCCAGGGGTACGACGATGTCGTTCGCGCGCAGCTGCGGGTCCTGCGCAGCCTCCTCCGGTGTCTGGATGAGGCCGTAGGTGACGCGTTCGCGGTCCAGGGCGTCCTTCCACTCGGAGAACGGCCGTGAGCGGAACTCGGTGTCGAGCAGCTCGGTCAGGGCGGCCGCGTGCTTGGTGAAGTTCTCGGCATCCGCGAAGCGGGGATCCTCGATGAGTTCGGGGTGGCCGATGGCTCGCGCCAGTGCCGGCCAGTGCGCGATTCCCATGGCCAGCATGAACCATCGGCCGTCCGCGGTCCGGTAGGGGTTGGTCAGTGCGTTGACCGGTGCGGTCCGGTCGTGGAGCTCGAACGGTGTGCCGCCTGCGAGCGCGCCGGCGACGAGAGTTCCCGTGGCCCAGACGCCCGTGGCGAGCAGTGACGTTCCTACACTGATGCCTCGTCCGGTGCGTTCGCGGTGGTACAGGCCGGTCACGATCGCGCCATAGATCGCGGTCGCCGTCGTGTAGTCGCCGCTGCCCCAGACCGGCACCGTGGGCGCGGCGCCCGCGTCCCGGGTGGAGGCCAGCAGTCCGCTGCGTGACCAGAAGGCGGTCAGGTCGAAGCCCGGCAGCCTGGCGTCGGCCCCGGCATCCCCGAAGCCGGTGAGGTCGGCGTAGACGACCTTGGGGTT
Organism: Streptomyces chiangmaiensis; assembly: GCF_036281785.1. Lineage (NCBI taxonomy): Bacteria > Bacillati > Actinomycetota > Actinomycetes > Kitasatosporales > Streptomycetaceae > Streptomyces > Streptomyces chiangmaiensis. Next base: position 6,560 of record NZ_JAYWVC010000308.1, read on the forward strand.
CCAGCCCGAGACCTCCTCGTAACCGAGGTGCAGCTTCTCACGTGTGCCGTGCGGGAAGTTGGTGATCACCACGTCGGCCCACTCGACGAGGCGCTGGAGGACCTCGGTGGTCGCGGGGGACTTGAGGTTGATCACCATGCCGCGCTTGTTGCGGTTGGCGAGGTGCCAGCCGTAGTTGGCATGCGCCTGGGGGCTGGGCGGGACGAAGCTCAGCAGCCGCTGCGGGTCGCCCTGCCCCGGCGGTTCGATCTTGATGACGTCGGCTCCGAAGTCGGAGAGCATGGTGGCCGCGGCCGGTGCGGCGATGAAGG
>NZ_JAYWVC010000309.1:0-6801 GCF_036281785.1 Streptomyces chiangmaiensis
CCTCGGAGTCCTGGCCGCCGCTGGCACGCTCGCAGTCGAAGGCCAGGAAGCGGAGGTAGGCGGCGAAGTCCTGTCGGGAGTCCACTTGCTGCCACGAGCGGATGTTTCGGGATGCAGGCACGTCGAGAGGCTACGATTCCCGCGGGTCTGCGTTGACCACAGGGTTCGTGGAGGTCGGTTTCGTCGACGCCCACGGTGCGGAGCCGAACCCGATCATCTGAGACATCTGGTCCAGCAGCCGCTGGGCCAGCACCTTAGTTCCTGTCTCCGAGGCGTTTCAGGTAGGACTGCTCGGTCTCTTGGGGGAAGGGGGTGACTGGTCGGGGGAGGGGCTTGATCAGCCAGTAGCGGGTCGGCTGGCTCATCCGGCCTTCCGGACAGAGGTCCCGGGCCTGGAGACGGACTCGCTGTTGTGGTCGATCCGGGTCTTCTTCAGCAGGTCCTGGGTGATGCGTTCGCTCTGGTCGAGGATCGCGGAGATGGCCGCGGCCACGGATCAAGTGGGAGAGGCTGCCGATCATCCCGCCGGTGCGTTGGTGCAGGTAGTCGGAGAGGTTTACCAGGGTCTTCGGCTGATGCCGGTGGAGCCGCAGGGTGTCCTCCAACGTCGCGATCAGCGACCGCCATTCGGCGTTGCGGGGGAACGGTCCGGTGCGGACCAGGACGCAGCGACCGCCCATCTGCCGGCCGCGGACCCCGGTGAACACTCCGGACTGCTCGACGTCGATGCCCGGTGGGCCGAGCAGGGTCGGCAGTGGTGGCTTGAGTGGGAAATCCCGTCAGCCGTGGTTGACCGTATGGCGTTGTATCAGGAGCGCTGGGGTGGCTTGCTCCTGCCGCCTGCCTCGCAGCACGACGGCGGGCCGAAATACTTCGATCCTGACTCGCCCGAGGGTTCGTCGTCTGAGGGCCGGTGGTTCGAAGCAGGAATGCAACGGACGGCCGTCCCCTATTCGTTCATGATCGGGCCAGCCGGTGAGTTCGGGATCTATGCGGATCACTGGGCGCCGTTGCATGCAACCGTCGAAGGGTGGGTCGAGGCGCTCGCGCTGGCAGGCTCCGCCAACTCGATCACCGGCACTGGTCCGCTCATGGCGCAGAGCCTAGCCAGCCGGGACCGTCCTACCCATTTCATTACTCAGCGTGCACGCCCGAGACAGCCACCTAGAAGAGGTCGGCCGAGGTGCCGTGCGTGAGGTTCTCGAGCATCGTGCGCAGCCACGGGCTGCGCACGGCTGGTAGCCGGACCAAGGTGTGCTGGAACGTTCCCCGGTCGGCCCGGAACAGGTAGTTGGGGAGCAGCGGGAGTGGGTCGTCGCGGAGGACGTCTTGGGGTATGCGGTGCACGGCGTCCGAGCTGAGCCGCACTGCCTGCCAGAGCGAGCAGTCGTCGACCCTGGTCGCCACGGGGAGGTCGCATGCCTCGCAGGCCATGTTGGGCCCGTCGGCTCCGTCGAGGCCACAGCAGGCACCGCCGCGCTTCTCAGGAATCAGTCGGGTTCCACGGATATCACCGGGCGCGATGACACTCGCCCCGGGCGTGCTGTCGGACAGGGTGTAGACCGGCGCGTAGATGCCGCGTGCCTCCGCCTCGCCCGGATCGATCTCGTCCCACATCCGCCACGGCCCTCCCCAAGGGTCCGGGTCCACGGCAAACGTCCCTGACTGCATGAGCACCGGAAGCTGGGCCCCGTTGCCGTACTTCTGACGGGCGTGGACTGGCAGTGAGACCTGGGACAGCGGGGCAGTCAACTCGGCACCGCATCCCGCACACACGAAAACGAACAAATGTCCTCCGCCTGGGAAACAGACGCATCTTCGCAGCTCGCCGACAGCCAGCCAACATGTTTTCTCATCCGTTGTGGGAACGGCACCTGCCACCGTCGTGGAGTATCAGCGCAGCGCGGGCAAGTGCCAGCCGCCGGCTGTGACGGAGGTAAGCGACTTGCTCAGTGTTCGAATCCCCGGTGTGCTGTGGCGCCTTCCGGGTCGCGAACATCTGCTGCCCTTCTCGTGAACGAAGCCAACCACCACCCAAGTCGAACCAGAAGCCGTTTTCGTGGATGGAGCCACCCGACTCGTTCCCTGAGGGAACAGCACGCAGGCGGGGCCCACAGCGCACTCGCTGCCCTCACTACCCATGGCAGCAAGGGCGGTAGTGGTCAGGCGGTGCGGGCTGTGGGCAATTACGAGACCCATGTCGTGAGCTCGGTCAGGTGCTCGGGCTGCAGCCCGAGGTGTGGGTCGGGCTGCACGAGTAGGGTCGCCGCTCTCCTGGCGGCGCGCTCTGCTGCCCATTCATGGTCGAGGCCGGTGAAGTCGTCGTCGATCCATACAGCGGGTGCGTCGCCGAGCCAGGCGTCGACGTGGTTGCGTTTCCGCAGGTAGCCGTTGGGCTGGCTGGTGGTGATCTGCGGATGCGGGAGGTCGACGTGCGGCAGAGACGGGAGGCCGAGGAGCGGTCCGATCAGGGTTGGTGGCGTCCTGCCGCCAGCTGGTGCACCAGATGGGGGTCACCAGGCCGGCCCGCCCGACGAAGGGAACACAGTGGCCCAGCAGACCGACGACCGCTCCCAAGCCCTCAAGCCGGCGCTCGAATCGATGACGCTGCTCGTCGCGACCGTCATCGTCCACGACAAGGTCACCAGCCGCGTCGTCCTTCTTCAGCGCAGCGAAAAAGCCAAGTTTGCCCAGGGCCTGCGCGACCTCCCCGACGGCAAGAGCGAGCCGGGCGAACCCATCACGGAGACCGCAGTCCGCGAGCTCTACGAGGAGACGGGCCTCACCGTGAAGCCCGAGTTCCTCAAGGTGGCCCACATCATCCACGGCGCCTGGGGCGTCGAAGCCCCAACGGCTTCCTCACGGTCGTCTTCGCCGCCCACGAATGGACCGGCGAACCCGAAAACCGCGAACCCCGCAAGCACTCCCAGGTCCGCTGGGTCGATGCCAACGCCATCCCCGACGCCTTTGTCGACACAACTGCCAGTGCTCTCCATCAGTACCTGCGCGGCAGTTGTCAGGTGTCACTTGACGGGTGGCGTTAGTTGCGCACCCTGAGTGTGGGCGCAGGGCCTTCCGCGACTCCGGCTTGACGGCGACGGGCTGTTTCGGCTACTCACCCGGGAACATCGTGGCTGGAAAGTAACAGCTTCCGATCTCATTTGCATGACGCTTCTTGCGTCGCAAAAGTTCGTCGAGGCCCTTCATCGTTAAGAACGGCGTACTCTCCCTGTACGCTTCTCGGGCTCCGCTAGTGAATCCATTTACGCTGATAAAGATTCCAAGCGAATTTTTCCCCTTCCGCCGCACACATTCAGAATGTTCAAGCAGACCCTCGGCTGGACCACGTCCAAGATCCGCGATCCGCACGCGGCCGACCTGTGGACCTGGCTGGTCATCGTCGCACACACCCAACTGCGCCTAGCCCACCCGCTCGCGATCGATCTACGCCGCCCTTGCAGGCAGGTTAAACGTCAAGCCAAGAGGTATGTGATGAGCCGCTCGAGGGAGATCTCGTAGGTGGTCGTCAGGGAGAACCGCTCGGGACCCGGCGGTCAGCGGCCGTACGCCTCCAGCAACCGCAGCCACACCTCGGTGACCGTGGGGAACGTCGGAACCGCGTGCCACAGCCGGTTCAGCGGAACCTCGCCGACGACCGCGATCGTCGCGGCGTGCAGCAGTTCTGCGACGTCCGGGCCGACGAGCGTGAAGCCGACGATCACTTTCCGATCCTCGTCGACGACCATGCGGGCGTGCCCCTGGTATCCGTCGGCATGCAGGGCGGATCCGGCGACGGCGCCCAGGTCGTAGTCGACGACGCGGATCCGTACCCCGGCGGTCTCGGCCGCGGCCGCGGTCAGTCCCACCGACGCGATCTCCGGTTCGGTTAAGACCACCTGGGGCACCGCGCGTTCGTCGGCCGTGGCGACGTGCCGGCCCCAGCGGCCGTCCTCGACCGCTTCACCCTTCGCGCGCGCCACGATGACGTCGCCGACCGCGCGGGCCTGGTATTTGCCCTGGTGGGTCAGCAGAACGCGCCGGTTGACGTCACCAGCGGCGTACAGCCACTCGTCACCGATCGGCGCCCCGTCCTCCCCGACCACTCGCAGCGTGTCGTCCACCGTGAGCCAGGCACCCGGCATCAGGCCGACGGCGCCGAGACCGATGTCCTGGGTGTTCGGTATCCGGCCGATCGCCACCAGAACCTCGTCGGCCTCGACCTGCTCGCCGTCGGTCATCGTGATGTGCACCGTTCCGGCCTCGTCGCGGTGCACCGATGCGGCCTCCGCACCGAGGCGTACCGACACACCGGCCTCCTGCAACGACTCGGTGACCCGCTCGCCAGCGAACGGCTCGGCCAGCGGCAGCACGCCGTCACGGGCCAGCATCGTCACCGAGGAGCCCAGGGCGGCGAATGCGGTCGCCATCTCCGACGCCACCACGCCACCACCGATGATCGCGAGCCGGCCGGGGACCGCGTTCGCGGCAGCCGCCTCCCGGCTGGCCCACGGCGCGGCCTCGTGCAAACCGGGAATGTCCGGCAGCAGCGAGCCGCTTCCGGTCGCGATGACCACCGCATGCCGGGCCGTCAACGTGACCGGGACGCCGTCGTCGCCGGTCACCTCGACCACGCCCGCGGACACGATCCGGCCCTGACCACGGTGCAGAGCGATCCCGGCCGAATCGAGCCAGCCGACCTGACCGTCATCCTTCCAATGCGCGGCGAAGGAATCCCGGCGGCCCAGCACCGCGGCCACGTCGAGACCGCCGGTCACCGCCTCGCGCGCTCCCGGCACCTGACGCGCCGCCCGCAACGCCGCCGCGCTGCGAAGCAACGCCTTGGTCGGCATGCAGGCCCAGTAGGAGCATTCCCCACCAACGAGTTCGCGCTCGACGATGGCGGCGCTGAGTCCGCCCCGCACCACCTGGTCGGCGACGTTCTCCCCGACCGGGCCGGCCCCGATGACAACGACATCGTAAGTGTTGCTGTCCACGTCAGTTTCGTTTCGCGGTGCGGCCGAGACGGAAGGCCGAGATGAGGAAGAAGATGCCGCCGGGGATGGCGTAGCCGGCCGCGTTGGTCAGCGTCGGGTTGTCCGCGGTGGCGCCGATGATGAACGACGCGCCGGCGAGTACGGAGATGCCGCCGCTGATGATCATCGGCCACTGGCCGCCCATCTCGCGGCGGGTGACGCCCACGATCAGCTGGACCAGCCCGGCCACGATCGCCCAGGCGCCCCACACGCGTAGCACAGCCGGGATACCGGACGTGCAGGCGATGGCCACGCCGATGGCGGTGATCAGGCTGACCGCGATGTTCACGTACAGCAGGGCAGGTGATCCGGTGGTGCGCGACGCGCGGGCGTCGATGATGGCGGCGGCCACGTCGAACAGCGGGTAGAGCACGAGCAGAGTGACCGCGAGCAGACCCAGGTTCGAGGCGGTCGTGAACATCGCGAGGGCCCAGACGACAGCGAATGCGAACCGGACGAAGTACAGCCGCCGCAGCGCGGACGCGGTCCCGGAAATACCGGGCAAAGCAGCAATGGTGCTCATGATGATCCTTTCGGATGAATGAGTGAGGTAGACCGAACGATCTGTCTCGACATAGCTTGGCAACTTGTGGCAGAGACTGTCAAGACCGAACGTTCTATCTGCTAGGGTGGCGGTATGTCCAACCAATCCGAAGGCCGGCCGTCCGAAGCGCGGTCCCGGCTGCTCAACACGGCCACCCGGCTCTTCTACGCCGAGGGCATCCACGCCGTCGGTATCGATCGCATCGTCGCCGAAGCGCAGGTGACGCGGGCCACCCTCTACCGGCACTTCCCCAGCAAAGAAGACCTCGTCCTCGCCTACCTGAATGAGGTCGACCGCGCCATGCGGGCTCCGGCGGACGAGGCCATCGCCGCCGGACTACCGGCCGCCGAGACCATCCGGGCCATCGGCAAGTCCATCGCCCAGGACATCCAGTCCCCCGGCTTCCGGGGATGCGCCTTCCTCAACGCCGCCGCCGAGTATCCCGACCCCGAGTCCCCGGTGCACAAGGCCGTGCTCGCCCACCGCCAATGGTTCCTGGAAACCGTCACGGAACTGCTGGCCAAGATCCAGGAGACCGGCCCCCCGCACGCCGCCCGTCACTTCGTGATGATGCGCGACGGCGCCATGGCCGCCGGCTGCCTGTTCGACCCGGTGCTGATCTCCGAGACCTTCCTGCGCGGAGTCGACAGGCTCCTGCAGGTTTATGCCGCCACCGACTACAGCGAACCGGCGGGCCCGGACGACCTTGAGAGATCTTCAACGAACCCAGGGTGGTTCAATCAGGCCCGTACCGGCTCTGTCAGGCCGATCGCGAGAACGACGGAGCCCTGACTCACCCTCACTTCGGTGACCGGTGCCGGGCGCCCTGCCGTCACGACTGCCTGGTTTGTTCTGGAATGAACTCTCATTCATATTGGGGGGAATGACTGAACTAAAGATTCCGGGTTCGATTGCGAGCAGCGGTGTGGCAACCGCGGCGATGCGCGCTCATGAAGGCACGCGGGCCGATGTGCTCTTCGACGACCCGCTGGCGCGGCTGCTCGTCTCCTTCGAACAGGACGTTCCCGCCGAACAGCGCGGGTACCTGGCCGATGGCGTGAAAACGACCTCGTCGCTGACCCAGGTCATGGGCGACTACGTCACCGTCCGTACGTACTTCTTCGACACCCACCTCAAGGCGACAGCCCAGGCCGGTGCCCGCCAGATCGTGCTGCTGGGCTCCGGTCTCGACGCCCGCGCCTTCCGGATGCGGGTGAAAGCCAG
>NZ_JAYWVC010000031.1:0-59978 GCF_036281785.1 Streptomyces chiangmaiensis
CGGCGGCGCCGGGTACGGGGCTCAGCGCGCCATGATGAGGCTCATCGCCTCGTTGCGCGTGGCCGCGTCCCGCAGCTGACCGCGCACGGCGGAGGTGAGAGTCTTCGCACCGGGCTTGCGGATGCCCCGCATCGACATGCACATGTGCTCGCACTCGACCACGACGATCACACCGCGCGGCTCCAGTATCTCCATCAGCGAGTCCGCGATCTGCGTCGTCAGCCGCTCCTGCACCTGCGGCCGGCGCGCGAACACGTCCACGAGCCGGGCCAGCTTCGACAGGCCCGTGATCTTGCCGCTGGTGGCGGGGATGTAGCCGACGTGCGCGACGCCCCTGAACGGCACGAGGTGATGCTCACAGGTCGAGAACACCTCGATGTCCTTCACGAGCACCATCTCGTCGTGACCGAGGTCGAACGTCGTCGTCAGGACGTCCTCCGGCTTCTGCCACAGCCCCCCGAATATCTCCCGGTACGCCCGGGCCACTCGCCCCGGGGTCTCCCGGAGCCCCTCTCGGTCCGGGTCCTCTCCGACCGCGATGAGCAGTTCCCTTACGGCGTTCTCCGCACGCTTCTCGTCGAACTCGCCGAAAGTGCCTTCGCCGTCCAGCGTCACCGGGTCGGTCATCTGGTGCCTCGTTCCTGCGCCTGTGACGCGCACGGATCACGCGTCTCATGTGCGGCTCTACGGAAACGCCGCGCCCCCCAGGCTAGAACCCTGGGGGGCGCGGCTGAAATTCCGGGCCTCATGAGGCCCTCGGGAAAGCGGTGGTTCAGCTCTCCCGGCGGTCCTCCGGAGTCTTCTCCGTGGAGACGGTCTCCGTAGCGTTGGCGATCGCCGGGGTCGCGCCGTTCGCGCCGTTCGTCAGTGCGAGCTCCTTGGGGGAGAGCACCGGCGGGCGGGTGGACGGCGTACGGCGCGAGGAACCGGTCCACGCGGGCCGCGGCGGGCGCTTGACGATGGGGGCGAAGATCTCGGCGATCTCCTCCTTGCCCAGCGTCTCCTTCTCCAGGAGGGCCAGGACGAGGTTGTCGAGGACGTCGCGGTTCTCGACCAGGATCTCCCAGGCTTCGTTGTGCGCGTTCTCGATGAGCTTTTTGACTTCCTCGTCGACGAGCGCGGCGACCTCTTCCGAGTAGTCGCGCTGGTGAGCCATCTCACGTCCGAGGAACGGCTCGGTGTTGTCGCCGCCGAACTTGATCGCGCCGAGACGCTCGGTCATGCCGTACTGCGTGACCATCGCGCGCGCCGTGGTCGTGGCCTTCTCGATGTCGTTCGCGGCACCCGTCGTCGGGTCGTGGAAGACGAGCTCCTCGGCCGCGCGGCCGCCCAGCATGTAGGCCAGCTGGTCCAGCATCTCGTTGCGGGTCGTGGAGTACTTGTCCTCGTCCGGGAGCACCATCGTGTAGCCGAGGGCACGGCCGCGGGACAGGATCGTGATCTTGTGGACCGGGTCGGAGTTCGGCGAGGCCGCGGCGACCAGGGCGTGGCCGCCCTCGTGGTACGCCGTGATCTTCTTCTCCTTGTCCGACATGATTCGGGTCCGCTTCTGCGGGCCCGCGACCACACGGTCGATCGCCTCGTCCAGCATCTGGTTGTCGATGAGCTTGCGGTCGCTGCGGGCCGTGAGCAGCGCCGCCTCGTTCAGCACGTTCGACAGGTCCGCGCCGGTGAAGCCCGGGGTACGGCGGGCGACGGCCGACAGGTCGACGTCCGGAGCGACCGGCTTGCCCTTCTGGTGGACCTTGAGGATCTCCAGACGGCCCTGCATGTCCGGACGGTCGACCGCGATCTGGCGGTCGAAGCGGCCGGGGCGCAGAAGGGCGGGGTCGAGGATGTCGGGGCGGTTCGTGGCGGCGATGAGGATCACGCCGCCCTTCACGTCGAAGCCGTCCATCTCGACGAGCAGCTGGTTCAGGGTCTGCTCGCGCTCGTCGTGACCGCCGCCGAGGCCGGCGCCGCGGTGACGGCCGACCGCGTCGATCTCGTCGACGAAGACGATCGCCGGGGCGTTCGCCTTGGCCTGCTCGAACAGGTCACGGACTCGGGAGGCACCGACACCGACGAACATCTCGACGAAGTCGGAACCCGAGATCGAGTAGAAGGGGACGCCCGCCTCGCCGGCCACGGCACGCGCGAGCAGCGTCTTGCCCGTACCGGGAGGCCCGTACAGCAGCACGCCCTTGGGGATCTTGGCGCCCACGGCCTGGAACTTGGCCGGCTCCTGCAGGAACTCCTTGATCTCCTGGAGCTCCTCGACGGCCTCGTCCGCACCCGCGACGTCCGCGAAGGTCGTCTTCGGGGTGTCCTTGGTGATGAGCTTCGCCTTGGACTTCCCGAAGTTCATGACCCGGGAGCCGCCGCCTTGCATCTGGTTCATCAGGAACAGGAAGACGACCACGATGAGGACGAAGGGCAGCAGGGAGAGCAGGATCCCGACGAAGGGGTTCTGCTTGGACGGCGAGACCGTGTAGCCGTCCGGGATCTGCTTGTTCTGGAACTTGTCCTGCAGGGTGTTGGCCAGGGACGCGCCCTGGTCGCCGATGTAGCTCGCCTGGATCTTGGAGCTGCCATCGACCTTCACGCCGCCCTTGAGCGAGACCTTGATGGTCTGCTCGTCGCCTGTGGTCAGCTTGGCCGACTGGACCCTGTTGTCATTGATCGCCGCCACGACCTGGCCGGTGTCCACCGTCTTGTAGCCGCCGGAAGAGCCGACGACCTGCATCAACACGACCACGGCAAGGACGGCCAGCACGATCCACATGACCGGCCCACGGAAGTATCGCTTCACGTCCATCCATACGGAGCGGAGCCGCCCCGTCCCTCCTGCCATAGTGAGTTTGATAAAGACAGTTCTTCTGACGGTACCCCAGGATTGTCACCCGAAGCCGCAGGGGACTGCGGGTATACCGTCCACGCATGCTCCAACGCCGAGAGACCCCCTGGGGTTCCCGCACCTCACGAAAGGCCCGCGACCTCGGGGTTCGCCCGCTGTGGAGCACGGCCGAACCCCGGAAGGTCAGCCGCCGTAGACGTGGGGGGCGAGCGTACCGACGAACGGAAGGTTGCGGTACTTCTCGGCGTAGTCGAGGCCGTAGCCCACGACGAACTCGTTCGGAATGTCGAAGCCGACCCACTGGACGTCGATGGCGACCTTGGCGGCCTCGGGCTTGCGCAGCAGCGTGCACACCTTGAGGGAGGCGGGCTCGCGGGAGCCCAGGTTGGAGATCAGCCAGGACAGCGTCAGACCGGAGTCGATGATGTCCTCGACGATCAGGACGTGCTTGCCCTTGATGTCGGTGTCGAGGTCCTTGAGGATCCGGACGACGCCGGAGGACTGGGTGCCCGCGCCGTAGGAGGACACGGCCATCCAGTCCATGGTGAGGGGGGTGGACAGCGCCCGGGCGAGGTCGGCCATGACCATCACCGCGCCCTTGAGGACACCGACGATCAGCAGGTCCTTGCCCGCGTACTCAGCGTCGATCTTCGCGGCCAGCTCGGCGAGCTTCGCGTCGATCTCTTCCTTGGTGATGAGCACCTTCTCGAGGTCGGCACCCATGTCTTTCGCGTCCACCTGCATCACTTTCGGTCGTCCCGCACTTGTCGCCCGCTCGCCTCCGGTATGCCGCCGCCGTCGGCGGCCGGCCCCACCCGGTCGTCCGCGCCGCGGCGGCAGCGATTCGGCTGCGCCCCGCGCGGCGTGAGCGCGCTCTCCCTTCGGCAGCGACGTGCCCTTTCGGCTCGCTCGCACGGCTGACCGATCCTTCCCCGATGGGGCGACCGGGCGCCTCCCGCAGGCGGCGCGATTTCAGCCTTGCCGAATCACCAGTCTGCCACCCTGGCGCTGGGCCACCACTTTGCCCGGGAGATTGATGACCCCCTGGCCGCGCCAGCCGGTGATCAGGCGGTCGACTTCCTCGATGTGGCGGGCGAAGAGCGAGCCGGCCGGAGCGCCCGCCTCGATGGCGGCGCGGCGCAGGACCCGGCGGCGCACGGCCGGGGGCAGCGCGTAGAGCTTGGCGCATTCCAGGAGGCCGGAGGCGTCGCGCACGGAGGTCTCCACCTGGCGGGCCCAGGCGTCGAGGGCGTCGGCGTCGTCGCGGGAGAGTTGCGCCGTACGGGCGAGGGCTTCGACGACGCCCTTGCCGAGCGCCTTCTCGAGGGCGGGCAGGCCCTCGTGCCGGAGCCGGGAGCGCGTGAAGGCGGGGTCGGTGTTGTGCGGGTCGTCCCAGACGGGCAGCGACTGCTCCATGCATGCCTTGCGGGCGGTGTGCCGGTCCAGGTGCAGGAAGGGGCGGCGGTAACGGCCGCCGGCCCCCGAGACCGCGGCCATCCCCGACAGGGAGCGGATCCCGGAACCGCGGGCGAGACCGAGCAGGACGGTTTCGGCTTGGTCGTCGCGGGTGTGCCCGAGGAGGATCGCGGCGGCGCCGTGGCGTTCGGCGGCGTCGTCCAGGGCGGCGTAGCGCGCGTCCCGGGCGGCTGCTTCCGGTCCGCCGTCGCGGCCGACGCTCACGGCGATGGACTCGATCGGAGCCAGACCGAGCTCGCGCAGGCGCAGGACGACTTCCTCCGCGCGCAGGTCGGATCCGGGCTGCAGACCGTGGTCGACGGTGATGCCGCCGGCGCGGATGCCGAGCTTGGGCGCCTCGAAGGCGAGGGCGGAGGCGAGCGCCATGGAGTCGGCGCCGCCCGAGCACGCCACGAATACGAGCGGCGCGAACGCGCGCTCGTGGGGGTTCCGAGCTCTGGTGTGCTCAGCGGTCTGCTCGGTGAGGATGTCGTGGAGGACGCGGCGCACCGCCAGGCGTATCGCCGCGACCGCAGGATGGGGACCCATGTCCGGTTCCCTTCTGAAGTTTTCGGGGGTGAGCCCGATGCCGGTCACTCAGAGTGTGTTGATGGTGACAGAAACGGGGCGTTCCCCGAGCATCGCACGCCTACCCATGCCTCACGGTCCCTCGGACGAGTGATTGGCGAGGCGTTCACCTGCCGAAGGCCGGATTCGTTTCCCTACGCACGCGCGGGTCTCACGACTCCGGCTTGCCGTGCACCCGTGCGACCCAGTCAGCCGGTGTGGCGATCTCCGCCTTGGTCGGCAGGGTGTTCGGGGAGGTCCACACCCGGTTGAAACCGTCCATGCCCACCTGCTCGACGACCGACCGCACGAACCGCTCGCCGTCGCGGTACTGCCTGAGTTTGGCATCCAGGCCCAGCAGTTTGCGCAGGGCGAGGTCGAGGCGGGAGGCGCCCTTGGCGCGCCGCTGCTGGAACTTCTCGCGGATCTCCGCGACGGACGGGACGGCATCGGGGCCGACGCCGTCCATCACGAAGTCGGCGTGGCCCTCCAGGAGGGACATCACCGCGGTCAGCCGGCCGAGGATCTCCCGCTGGGCGGGCGTCTGGACGAGTTCCACGAAGGAGTGCCCGTCGTCGTCCTGCTCGCCCTCGGGGCGGCCGCCCGCGAGCGACTGGGCCGCCTCCCTGATGCGCTCCAGGACCGTCATGGGGTCGATCTCGGTCTCCGCGAGGAAAGACTGGATCTCACCCTCCAGGTGGTCGCGCAACCAGGGCACCGCGGTGAACTGCGTGCGGTGCGTCTCCTCGTGCAGACAGACCCAGAGGCGGAAGTCGTGGGGGCGTACGTCCAGCTCGCGCTCGACGTGCACGATGTTCGGCGCGACCAGCAGGAGCCGACCGCCGCCGTTCTCACCCGCGGGCAGCTCGCGGGTGGCGGGGGCGAAGGTCTCGTACTGACCGAGGACCCGGGAGGCCAGGAACGACAGGAGCATGCCCAGCTCCACCCCGGTGACCTTGCCGCCGAAAGCACCAAGGACGGCTCCGCCCGGCGTGTTGCCGCGCCGCTCCTGCATCTTGTCGAGGAGGGGCTTGAGGATCTCCCGGAACCCGGCGACGTTGGCCCGCACCCAGCCGGGACGGTCGACGACGAGCACAGGGGTGTCGTGCACGCCCTCCTCGCCCAAACGAGTAAAGCCCCGGACGTGGTCCTCCGAGACCTTCGCATGCCGGCGCAGCTCCGCGACGACGGCCCGTGCCTCGTCGCGGCTCACCTCCGGGCCCGGCCGCACGAGCCGGGTCGCGGTCGCCACCGCGAGATTCCAGTCGACCATCTCGGCACCACCGATGCTCGTCATGCGTCAACGGTACGTGCTCGTGCGCGAGTGCGGTGAGGGTGCGACACCGGCGGGGCCAGGATGCCGGACTCCCTGGGGCCGATGGTGCGGCTGTCACCGGCAGCCGCAGCCCGCCAGCGCCGCCGCCGTACGGTCCAGTGCCGCTCTGGCCGAGGACTGGTCCATCGAGCCGTCCGTCAGGAACGCGAACGCCAGCAGGCGCCCGTCGGCGTCGACCACCGTCCCGGCGAGCGTGTTGACCCCGGTCAGGGAGCCCGTCTTGGCACGTACGACGCCGACCCCGGAGCGCTCGGACGCATCCTCGTAGCGATCGCTGAGGGTGCCCGTGAACCCGGCGATCGGCAGCCCCGTGAGGACCGGGCGGAGTTCGGGGTGCGCCGGGGAGCCGGCGCTCGCCAGCAGAACCGTCAGCAGGTCCGCGGTGAGCTTGTCCTCGCGGTCGAGACCGCTGCCGTCGTGGAACTGCGCACTGCCGACCGGGAGTCCGAGCTTCCGGAGCCGGTCGGCGATCGCGGCCGCACCCCCGGCGAAGCTCGGCTGTCCACCGGTGGCGAGGGCGGTCTGGCGGGCGAGGGCCTCGGCGATGTCGTTGTCGCTGTTGGTCAGCATCCGCTCGACCACGGCGGACAGGGGCGGGGACTGGACGGAGGCGAGGGTCTGCGCACGCGACGTGGCCTTCGCGGCGGAGGCACCGGGGGCCGAGATCCGGATGCCGCGCTCGTGCAGCAGGTCGCCGAACGACCGGGCCGCGTCACTCGCCGGGTCCGTGCTGCGTGGTGCCGGTCCGCTCGTGGAGCCGTCCGTGCGGCCCTCGTCCGCCATCAGGGCGGTGACCGGCGCGAGATTGGGGTTGGCACCGATCGGATGCAGCGCCGCACCGGTGAACAAGGAGGCGTCGTAGGCGAGGTGCACCGAGGTCATATGGCGCTTCTTCAGCGCCGCGGCGGTCCCGTCGGCGAGGGTGCGCAGGCTCGCCCAGCCCTCATCCTTCTTGCGGGCGGTCAGAGTCGGGTCGCCGCCCCCGACGAGCACCACCTTGTCGGTGCCGGGCTCGAGCACGGTGCGTGTGGTGAGACGGTGGTCCGTGCCGGCCGCGGAGAGCACGGCGACGGCTGTGGCGATCTTCGTGGTGGAAGCGGGTGTCAGCGCCTCGCCGGCATTCTTGTCGTACACGCGCTTGCCGGTGGCCACGTCCACGACGGCGGCGGTGCGCCGGGGGCCGAGGGACCCGTTGCCGAGCAGCTCGTCCAGGACGACGCCCAGGGGCTGTCCGAGCGGCGCGGACTCGATGGTGGCGACGCCGAGTCCGGCCAGCACGGGAGCGGCGCTGGGAGCGGCTGCTGGTGCCTCGGGCGCATCACCGGGACGGCGCCCGTGATCTGTGCCACCCTCGCGGCCCCATGCTGCGGCCCGGTCGCGCTCGGCCGTACGCTGACCCGAGGAGTCCCAGGGACCGGCAGCGGTCGCGGTGCCCACCGCGAGCGCCAGGCCCACGGTGGCGGCCAAGGCCGTCACCTGCGGGGTGGTGAGCCCTCCGGCACGCGGTGTCACCACCCCGGTGAGCTGTGTCACGCGCGGTCTCGCGGCCTCGGTGATCCGCCGCGCACGGGGTTTCACGGCCACGGCCACGCGCGCGAGACGCGGTTTCACGGCACGCGCGACCCACGCCAGACGCGGTTTCGCGGCCCGCCAGGCCCTCAGCTCCGGCACGACCACCAGCCCCTTTCGCGATCACACACCTGCGTGAGGGACACTTAACCACCAGAACTATGTGCTGATCATGGAGGAGCCACCGGTGGAGTTCGACGTCACGATCGAGATCCCGAAGGGTTCGCGGAACAAGTACGAGGTGGACCACGAGACCGGTCGGATCCGCCTGGACCGTCGACTCTTCACCTCGACCAGCTACCCGGCCGACTACGGCTTCGTCGAGAACACCCTCGGCGAGGACGGCGACCCGCTGGATGCGCTGGTCATCCTGGAGGAGCCGACGTTCCCCGGCTGTCTCATCAAGTGCCGCGCCATCGGCATGTTCCGCATGACGGACGAGGCCGGCGGCGACGACAAGCTGCTGTGCGTGCCGGCGTCCGACCCGCGCGTGGAGCACCTGAGGGACATCCACCACGTCTCCGAGTTCGACCGCCTGGAGATCCAGCACTTCTTCGAGGTCTACAAGGACCTGGAGCCCGGTAAGTCCGTCGAGGGTGCCAACTGGGTGGGCCGCTCGGACGCGGAGGCCGAGATCGAGCGCTCGTACAAGCGCTTCAAGGAGCAGGGCGGTCACTGACCCCCCGGTGTTCTGCGGGCCGCGTGATCCCCACCGGGGTGGCGCGGCCCGTTCGTCTTCGTGCGCATACTGAGGCGTACGTGAGGTGGGCAGGGAAAGCACGACGACGAAAGGCGGGGCGGGAACGGGTGGCGGAGCCGGACGCGGAGGACCGCAAGCCGCGGTCGGACGAGGCGACGAGCGCGTACCCACCTGTGCGGCGGGACGAGGGCGATGGCCTGCGCGCGCCCCCGGTGACCGGCACCGACTCGTCCACGACCTCCGAATTCGCCATCCCCGAAGGGCTCGATGTACCGCTAGCGGCCGGTACGGAGCCGGAGACGACGTCGGAGTTCGCCCTTCCGAAGGGTCTCCAGACCGCTCAGCCGCCTGCCGCACCGGAGGGGTCGGCGTTCAGCCCGCCGAGCACGTACACCACGGGGCAGGCACCGCCCGCGTTCACACCGCCGTCGGGGATTCCCGCGGTCCAGCTGACAAAGGAAGCGCCCTGGCAGGACCGGATGCGCACGATGCTGCGCATGCCGGTGGCCGAGCGGCCCGCCCCGGAGCCGGTGCACAAGGGCGACGAGGCGGGTCCCGCCGTGCCGCGCGTGCTCGACCTGACGCTCCGCATCGGTGAACTGCTGCTGGCAGGCGGCGAGGGCGCCGAGGACGTGGAGGCGGCCATGTTCGCGGTCTGCCGGTCCTACGGCCTGGACCGCTGCGAGCCGACCGCCACCTTCACTCTGCTGTCGATCTCGTACCAGCCATCCCTGGTCGACGACCCCGTGACGGCCTCCCGGACCGTTCGCCGCCGCGGCACCGACTACACGCGTCTGGCGGCCGTGTTCCGGCTCGTGGACGACCTCAGCGACCCCGAGACGGCAGTCTCCCTGGAGGAGGCCTACCGGCGGCTCGCCGAGATCCGCCGCAATCGGCACCCCTACCCCGGCTGGGCACTGACCGGGGCGAGCGGACTGCTCGCCGGTGCGGCCTCCGTGCTGGTCGGCGGCGATCTGATCGTGTTCGTCGCGGCCGCGCTGGGCGCGATGCTCGGCGACCGGCTGGCCTGGCTGTGCGCGGGGCGCGGGCTGCCGGAGTTCTACCAGTTCACGGTCGCCGCGATGCCCCCGGCCGCGATCGGTGTCGCGCTCACGGTCGCCCATGTGGATGTGAAGGCGTCCGCCGTGATCACCGGTGGGCTGTTCGCGCTGCTGCCCGGGCGGGCCCTGGTGGCGGGCGTCCAGGACGGGCTGACCGGCTTCTACATCACCGCGGCCGCACGCCTGCTGGAGGTCATGTACTTCTTCGTGGGCATCGTCATCGGCGTCCTGGTGATCCTGTACTTCGGCGTGAAGCTGGGCGCCCAGCTGAACCCGGACGCGGCCCTCAACCTCTCCGAGCGGCCGGTCGTGCAGATCGGCGCGTCCATGCTGCTGTCCCTGACCTTCGCCGTGCTGCTCCAGCAGGAGCGGTCCACCGTCCTCTGGGTGACTCTCAACGGGGGCGTGGCCTGGACCGTGTACGGCGCGATGCACTATCCGGGCGGGCTCTCGCCGGTCGCCTCCACCGCCGTCGCCGCGGGTCTGGTGGGCCTGTTCGGCCAGTTGCTCTCGCGCTACCGGTTCGCGTCCGCGCTGCCGTACACGACCGCCGCGATCGGGCCGCTGCTGCCCGGATCCGCGACGTACTTCGGGCTGCTGTCGATCGCCCAGAACAGCGTGGACAAGGGCCTGGTCTCGCTGGCCAAGGCCGCCTCGCTCGCCATGGCCATCGCAATCGGCGTGAACCTGGGGTCGGAGATCTCGCGGCTGTTCCTGCGGGTGGGCTCGGCCAGGGGGCGGCGGGCGGCCAAGCGGACGCGCGGATTCTGACCCCCCGGGACCCGCGCCGGGCGCCCCCGACGCGCGCGTGCGCGGATCAGTTCTGCGGGTGGCCCTGGCCGTACGGGTACTGCTGGGGCTGCCCGTAGGCCTGGTCGGTGTCGTACGGCTGCTGCTGCGGCCGGTGGCCCTGGAATGGGGACTGCTGGGCGTACGACCGGCCCTGGCCGTGGTTCTGGCCGTAGCCCCGGTTCGGGTCATAACCCTGATTCGGGTCATAACCCTGATTCGGGTCATAACCCTGATTCGGGTCGTACGGCTGCTGGTTCCGCGGCTGGGCCTGGCCCTGGTCGCCGTACGACCCGTACTGGTTCCGGTCCTGGTAGGCAGGTGCCACGGGGCGCAGCCGGGTCGTCGCGTCGTCCATGAGCGGCGACTGCTGCTGCAGACCCTGCACCGGCTGCTGCCGGGCCGGGTCCTCCAGCCGGCTCGGATTCTTCTTGGCCTTGGAGCGGGCGCGCAGGAACTCGATGGCGATCGGGATCACCGAGATGAGGACGATCAGGATCAGGATCGCCTCGATGTTGTTCTTGACGAAGTCGATCTTGCCGAGCCAGGAGCCGAGCAGGGTGACGCCCGCACCCCACAGGGTGCCACCCAACATGTTGAAGATCAGGAACGAGCGGTACCTCATGCCGCAGACGCCCGCGATGATCGGCGTGAACGTGCGCACGACCGGTACGAAGCGGGCCAGGACCAGGGACTTGGGGCCGTACTTCTCGAAGAACTCGTGGGCCTTGGTGACGTTCTCCTGCTTGAAGAGGCGGGAGTCCGGGCGGTTGAAGAGCGACGGGCCGACCTTCTTGCCGAACATGTAGCCCGCCTGGTCGCCCAGGATCGCGGCGATACAGATCAGGACGACGGCCGCCCACAGCGGGAAGTCCAGCTGGTTCGACGTGATCAGCAGGCCGCACGTGAACAGCAGCGAGTCACCCGGCAGGAAGAACCCGATGAGCAGGCCCGACTCCGCGAAGACCACGAGGAGCAGGCCCCATATCCCGAAGTTGTCCAGCAGGCTGTTCGGATCCAGCCAGCTCGGTCCGAGGGCAAGCGTCGTCACGGTTCCGGGCTCCTGATGGTGAGGGGAAGTGCGGCGTCCTGAGGGCGGCCGGCACGACGATGGCCGCACAAAGCTATCAACGCACAGTTTCCGCCTCAGGTTCCACCGGTGACCGCAGGATGGACGATGTGCGAGCCGGGGCACACCGTGTGGGCCAGGGGCGCCGAAGGGCACGATGGGGCCGGGCTCGGCCCCGGATCCGCGGCGGCGGAGCGGCGGCCGTCCCGGCCCGGGCGTGCGCCGCCCGAGCCGGGAGTCCGTCAGGTGCGGCGAGCCGCGTTGGCCGTGATCGCATCCCTCAGATGCTCGGCGAGGCCCGGTCGCATGGACTCGTAGAACTCCTTGAACCGCTCGTCGGAGACGTACATCTCGCCGAGCCCACGGTGGAACTCGTACGAGCACGCGTAGAACCACTCGGTGATGTGCTGCCGGTGTTCCTCGGCCATGTCCATGGCCCGCTCCCCGGACGGGGGCTCCCCCTCGGCCATCAGGGCGACGTAGCGCTCGCCCCAGGAGGCCACCTGCGCCTGCATGCGCTTCCAGTCGTCCTTGGTGTAACGGGCGGCACGGCGTTGCGACTCCGCGTACTGCTCCGTGCCGCCCCAGCGGCGCTCGGCCTCCTCGGCGTGTGCCTCCGGGTCCTTGTCCCCGAAGACCTCGAACTTCTCCTCGGGCGTGAGGTTGATGCCCATCTTGCGTGCCTCCATGGCGTGCTCCACGGCCGCCGCCATCTTCTGCAGTCTCTCGATCCGGGCGGTCAGCAGTTCGTGCTGCCGGCGCAGATGCGCGCGCGGGTCCGCGTCCGGGTCGTCGAGCAGGTCGGCGACCTCCTCGAGCGAGAAGCCGAGTTCTCGGTAGAACAGGATCTGCTGCAGCCGGTCGAGGTCCGCGTCGCCGTAACGCCGGTGGCCGGCATGGGTGCGCTCACCGGGCACGAGCAGACCGATCTCGTCGTAGTGGTGAAGCGTGCGCACGGTCACACCGGCGAATCCGGCGACCTGGCCCACCGAGTAGCTCACTTCCGCTCCCTTCTGGGTACGCACTTCAGGCTGGGGCCTCACGTCGCGTGAGGTGCAAGCCCTGTTCCTCCGGGTGTCGCGGCGCACCTGGGCTCTCCGTGCGCCAGGGAGCGTTGTGCCCGTTCTGCGCCCTCAGGGTGTGCCCACGGCCCAGGACACCGCGCAACAGGGGACCGCCACCCCGGCGACCCCCGCACGGGGCCTGCCGCCGTTGGCCCTCCCGGCGCTCGTCGTCGGTGCCGGCACCAGTCTGCTCCACCTGGGGGCGAGCGGGCTCGCCACACAGCTCGAGCACGTCCTGTGGTGGACCCTGCCCGACACGCTGGGCATCGGGCGCTACTCCGTGCCTGGATGCTCGCCGTGCTCACCTCGACCGGTGTCCGCGTCGGCCCGGTCGTCTGCAAGCCACCCGGGGCACGCGGGCCCCGACCCGGCGCCCCGATCCGTGGGGAGGCGGGGATCCATGAGCCGGCCTGTGGCGGGGAACCCATGGAGCAGCAGGAGGAGAACGCATGGACCGAGGGGCTCGGACCGGTCGGCGCACGGCAGACGAGGGGCCGGAGTCGGTCGAACGGGTGATGGCCCGGCGACCGATGAACCGGCGAGCCCCGCCGGTCCGATGAACCATCAGGGCGTCCGGATCCGGTGATCCGGCCGGCCGGATCCGCAGGAACTACACGCGCGCAGCACCGACGCGACGGGAGACGAGACACCATGCCGCTGCACACCGGCCCGGGGAAGCCCGACGAGCGCCCCATGTCGATGAACCCCTTCTTCGGGGAGGCGAACCCGGTCGTCGAGATGACCCAGGCGCCGCCCAAGCACCGGCTCCCCGACGGGCCGATGCCGCCTTCGATCGCGTATCAACTGGTTCACGACGAACTGATGCTGGACGGCAACTCGCGGCTCAACCTCGCCACGTTCGTCTCCACGTGGATGGAGGACCAGGCCGACAGGTTGATGTCGGAGTGCCGCGACAAGAACATGATCGACAAGGACGAGTACCCGCGCACGGCGGAGCTGGAGCGACGCTGCGTGGCCATGCTCGCCCACCTCTGGAACGCGCCGGACCCGGAGTCCGCGGTGGGCTGTTCGACGACCGGCTCCAGCGAGGCCTGCATGCTCGCCGGGATGGCGCTGAAGCGGCGCTGGGCCCGGCGCAACGCGGACCGCTACCCGTCCGCGGACGCCCGCCCGAACCTGGTCATGGGCGTGAACGTGCAGATCTGCTGGGACAAGTTCTGCAACTTCTGGGAGGTCGAGGCGCGCCAGGTGCCCATGGAGGGCGACCGGTTCCACCTGGACCCACAGGCGGCCGCCGACCTGTGCGACGAGAACACGATCGGGGTCGTGGGCATCCTGGGATCCACCTTCGACGGGTCCTACGAGCCGATCGCCGAGCTGTGCGCGGCCCTGGACAACCTTCAGGAGCGCACGGGCCTGGACATCCCCGTGCACGTCGACGGCGCGTCCGGCGGGATGATCGCGCCCTTCCTCGACCCGGATCTGGTGTGGGACTTCCGGCTGCCGCGGGTCGCGTCGATCAACACCTCCGGCCACAAGTACGGGCTGGTCTACCCGGGCGTGGGCTGGGCGCTGTGGCGCGACAAGGAAGCGCTCCCGGAGGAACTGGTCTTCCGGGTCAACTACCTGGGCGGTGACATGCCGACCTTCGCGCTCAACTTCTCCCGGCCCGGAGCCCAGGTCGTGGCGCAGTACTACACGTTCCTGCGCCTCGGCCAGGACGGCTACCGCGCGGTCCAGCAGACCACGCGGAGCGTGGCACGGGAGCTCGCCCACCGCATCGAGGCGCTGGGGGACTTCGAACTCCTCACCCGGGGGGACGAGTTGCCCGTCTTCGCCTTCACCACCGCACCGGACGTGGAGGCGTACGACGTCTTCGACGTCT
Source organism: Streptomyces chiangmaiensis (assembly GCF_036281785.1). Taxonomy (NCBI): domain Bacteria; kingdom Bacillati; phylum Actinomycetota; class Actinomycetes; order Kitasatosporales; family Streptomycetaceae; genus Streptomyces; species Streptomyces chiangmaiensis. The sequence goes on from NZ_JAYWVC010000031.1 coordinate 14,293, forward strand.
CCCGGCGCATGCGTGAGTTCGGATGGCTGGTGCCCGCGTACACGTTCCCGGCCAACCGCGAGGACCTGTGCGTGCTCCGGATCGTGTGCCGCAACGGCTTCTCGACGGACCTCGCCGATCTCTTCCTGGAGGACCTCAGCCGTGCGCTTCCAGGACTGCGGCGGCAGCCTCACCCGTTGACCCGTGACAAGCAGAAGGCCTCCAGCTTCCATCACTGAGAGCCGGCACGGCCGCCCACGCCCACGGCGAGAGCGGCCGTCGGACCACCGCCCGGGGATGGCGCGGCTACCGGTTCAGCCGCCCGAACCTCCGTACCGCCCACGGGAAGAAGACCACCAGCAGGGCCAGCGGCCACGCGACAGCGGCCCAGACGTGCCCGGACTCACCACCCGGGCCGCCGAACAGGTCGCGTACGGCCGTCGCCGTCTGCGACATCGGATTCCACTGGACCACCGCGCCCAGCCATCCGGGCATGGAGTCCGGGGTGGCGAAGGCGTTGGACAGGAAGCCGACCGGCCAGACCAGGATCTGCACGGCCTGCACCAGCTCCGGCTTCCCCGCCACCAGCGCCAGGTGGATCCCGATCCACAGCATCGCGAAACGGAACAGCAGCAGGAGGCCGATGGCGCCGAAGAAGGCGACGGTCCCGCCGTGCACACGCCAGCCGAGCGCGAACCCGACGCATGTCAGGGCGGCCAGACCGAGTGCGGACTGGAGCATGTCCGCGGTCGCACGGCCCACGAGGACCGCACCCGTGGCCATGGGCATCGCCCGGAAGCGGTCGATCACGCCTTTGTCGAGGTCCCGGGTGACGGCAAGCATGGTGCCCTCCAGACCGAAGGCCATGGTGAGCGCGAGCATCCCGGGGACGAGGTAGTCGACGTAGTCACCGGTGACACCGCGGCCGCCGCCGACCAGATAGCCGAACATCAGCAGCAGCATCACGGGGAAGACCAGGCCGACCAGCACCTGGATCGGCTGCCTGGCCCAGTGGGCGAGTTCACGGCGGGTCATGGTCCAGCAGTCGGCGAGGACGTGCGAACCCGGCACCTGAGCGGGGCGGGCGGGTCCCCGGGGGGCGTAAGTCGTGGTCACGCGGCCTCCTTCACGTGCCGGTCCTCTCCGGTGAGGTGCAGGAAGACCTCGTCGAGCGTCGGGCGGCGCAGGGCGATGTCCTCCGCCTCGATACCGGCCGCCTCCAGGGTGCGTAGGACTCCGGAGAGCGCGGCCATACGGTCGGTGACCGGGGCGCTGAGCAGGCGTCGGTCCGCGTCCACCGTGACCTCGTCCTCGGGCAGGGGCAACAGGGCAAGGGCGGCGCTCAGTTGACCGGCGTCGCGAAGGACGACGTCGATCCGGTCGCCGCCGGTGCGGGCCTTGAGTTCACCGGCCGTGCCGTCGGCGATCACACGGCCGTGGTCCACGACCGAGATGCGGTCGGAGAGCTGATCGGCCTCCTCGAGGTACTGGGTGGTGAGCAGGACCGTCGTACCGCCGCCCACCAGGGAGCGGACGGCCGACCACACCTCGGCGCGGCCGCGTGGATCGAGGCCGGTCGTCGGCTCGTCCAGGTACAGCACCTCGGGTTCGGTGATGAGGGACGCCGCGAGGTCCAGGCGGCGCCGCATGCCTCCGCTGTACTGCTTGACGGCCTTGCGGCCGGTGTCCTCGAGGCCGAAGCGCACGAGGAGTTCGTCGGCGCGCAGTCGCGCCCCGCGAGCACCCAGGTGGTGGAGACGCGCGAACATCTCCAGGTTCTGACGGCCGCCGAGTTCCTCGTCGAGGGCCGCGTGCTGCCCGAGCAGACCGATGCGGAACCGCACCTGGCGGGCGTCGGTGACCACGTCGTGCCCGGCCACCTCGACCCGGCCGCCGTCCGGTCGCACCAGGGTGGACAGGATCCGGACCAGGGTCGTCTTGCCCGCGCCGTTCGGACCGAGGATCCCGTGCACCGTGCCGCGCGCGACCAGCAGGTCGAGCCCGTCCAGTGCCGGTGTGCCGCCGTATCTCTTGCGTACCCCTTCGACAGTGATCGCCGTTTCGGCCACCCGCTGCTCCTTTACTAGTCAAACTTGACTACCAACGGAAGGTAGCGCGGCCGACGGCATTGGTCAAACTTGATTAGCGTGCATCCCCCGGATGCGGCTCTCCCGTCGCGTACGGGTTCTCCTGCCCCTCCGCCAGAACACCCACGAACGGCTCCCCCTCCCCCGCGAAGGTGTACGCCCCGGCCTCGATCCGCTCGATGAGCCCTCGGGTCCAGGTTGCGTCGGAGTCCGCGGTGTGGACCCAGAGGTTCATGATCTCGCCGATGTGGCCGAGCTGTTCGGGGCCGTCCTCGGGGATGTAGTGCTCGGTGACGGCGGCCCGCCACTCCTCGATCCGCCGGATCCGCTCCTTCAGCAGGTCCACCACCTCCTGCCGCCGCAGGTCGACGATGAAGCCGATGGCCGCCGACTGGATGTCCATCTTCTGGTCGTAGGCGACCAGCGACTCGCGCAGGAGGCGCAGGAACTCCTCCGTCCCCTTGTCGGTGATCTCGTACTCGGTGCGGGGCGGGCCGCCGGCCGTCGACGGGGCGACCTCGTGCGCGTGCAGCAGTCCTTGCTTCGCCATCTGCTTCAGGGCGTGATAGATCGAGCCGGGCTTGGCGTTGGACCACTCGTGCGCGCCCCAGTACTCCAGGTCGTTGCGCACCTGGTAGCCATGGGCCCGCCCGTGCTGACGGACGGCGCCCAGCACGAGGAGACGGATCGCTGACATACGCTCCAGCGTAGGACCCGCGAGGTCAGCCCCAGGACGTGCCCTGCTCCATGGCCACCAGCTCGAGGGCCGTCTTCCCGTCCAGCGACTCCCGGATGATGTCCGCGTGCCCCGCGTGCCGGGCCGTCTCGCGGATCAGATGGAGCAGCAGCCAGCGCATCGAGACCCGCCCGTCCGGCGGGAACCACGGGTCGTTCGGCAGCGGGAACGTGTCGTCGAGACTCGGCACCGAGTGGATGAAGGCCTCGGTCTCGTCCGCGACCTTCTCCCAGTACGCGAGCTGCGACTCGACCGTCTCGTCGCCCATGAGCCGGAAGCATTCGTGCCAGTTCGACTCGTCCCGCCGAACAGTGGGGGACTCGCCCTTGGCGCGGGCGACCCAGCCCTGCTCCACCTCGGCGACATGCTTGAGCAGCCCGGACAGGGACAGCTCGCTGGCGCTGGGCCTGCTCGCGGCCTGCTCCTCCGTCAGACCGAGCAGAGCCCGACGGATACCGCCGCGCTGCTCCTCCAGGAAGGAGAGCAGTGCTCCACGCTCGTTGCCCTGCGCCTCTGCACGCACATGAGTGACCATGACAATCCGCCTTTCCTCGGTTCCGGCTGGTTCGCCCGCTGCCTGACACCGACGAAACTACGGGCCCTTGCGGTCAGATTCTGTCCGCAAGGGCCCGCGGGAACGAGAAGACATCACGAGGCGGTGGGCATCAGAACGGGAAGCCGCTCCGCCCGTGCTGCACGGAGATCCACTTCAGCGTGGTGAAGGCCTCCAGGGTCGTCTCTCCGTTCAGCCGGCCGACGCCCGAATGCTTCTCTCCGCCGAAGGGGACGAGCGGTTCGTCGTGGACGGTGCCGTCGTTCACATGGAACATTCCCGTGTCGATCTGCTTGGCGAAGTTGACGCCGCGCTCGATGTCGCCGGTGTGGACGGCGCCGCTCAGGCCGTACGGGGTGTCGTTGACGATGCGTACGGCCTCCTCCTCGCCGTCGAACGGGATGAGGAAGGCGACCGGGCCGAAGATCTCCTGCTGCAGCAGGCCGGAATCGGACGGGACGTCCGTCAGCACCGAGGGCTCGACAAGGTTGTCGGTGGTCCTGCCGTGCACCAGCGCGGTCGCACCCTCGGCGATGGCCTGCTCGACGACGCCCGAAACCGCCTCCGCCTGCGAGGAGTTGATCACGGGGCCGATGACGGTGCCCGGGTCCCGCGGGTCACCGACCTTGAGGGACTTGACCTTGGCGACGAACTTCTCGGTGAACTCCGCCTGCAGCGAGCGGTCCACCAGGACACGGTTGGCGGCCATGCAGACCTGGCCCTGGTGCACATACCGGCTGAAGACGGCCGCGTCGACGGCGTAGTCGACGTCCGCGTCGTCCAGGACCACGAGCGCGCTGTTGCCGCCGAGTTCAAGGACGGACCGCTTGAAGAGCGAGGCGCAGACGGTGGCGACATGGCGGCCGACCTTGTCGGAGCCGGTGAAGGAGATGACCTTCGGGATCGGGTGCTCGAGGAACGCGTCACCTATCTCCGCTATGTCCGTGAGCACGACGTTCAGCAGACCGCCCGGCAGCCCCGCGTCCTCGAAGATCTTGGCCACCAGGGAACCGCCGACGACGGGCGTGTCCTGGTGAGGCTTGAGGACGACGCCGTTGCCGAGCGCGAGCGCAGGGGCGACCGACTTGATAGACAACAGGAACGGGAAGTTGAACGGGCTGATCACGCCGACGACACCGACGGGCACGCGGTAGAGGCGGTTCTCCTTGCCGTCGACCGGCGACGGAAGGATCTTGCCCTCCGGACGCAGCGTCAGCTGGATCGACTCGCGCAGGAACTCCTTGGCAAGATGCAGCTCGAAGGCGGCCTTCACACGCGTTCCGCCGAGCTCCGCGATGATCGCGTCGGTGATCTCGGTCTCGCGCTCCTCGATGATCGCGAGGGCCTTCTCGAACACCGCGCGCCGGCCGTACGCGCTGATGGCCGCCCACTGCTGCTGGGCGGCCGCAGCGGCCTTGTATGCTTCGTCGACCTCGTCCACCGTGGCGATGGTGATCGACGCCAGCTTCTCGCCGTCATACGGATTGAAGTCGATGATGTCCCAGGAGCCGGTTCCCGGGCGCCACTCACCGCCGATGTACTGCCGAGCCAGATCGGTGAAGTAGGACGACATGTGATCCCTCAATCCCTTACAGCCGAAGCAGACACCCGTTCACCTGCCCATGATCACGGCATGGTCTGATCTCGCGTCATCGTACGCATGTCCAAGGGGAGTTGGAGAACACCTCGGGATACTCCGTGCGGACACTCAGGAAAGCTGAAGCAGTCCCCGCAGCAGATCGCGGCTTTCGTCCGGACCGGGGCTGTCCTGCTGCAGTTGCTTCATGGCTGCCTCGTACTGGGCGACGTCCTCACGTTTGTCCAGGTACAGCGCGCTGGTGAGCTGCTCCAGATAGACCACGTCGGACAGGTCGGACTCGGAGAAGCTCAGAATGGTGAAGGAGCCGCTCTCACCGGAATGCCCGCCGAAGCTGAACGGCATGATCTGAAGCCGTACGTTGGGGCGCTCCGAGATGTCGATCAAGTGCTGCAGCTGCCCCCGCATCACCTGCCGGTTCCCGTAGGGCCGGCGCAGCGCGGCTTCGTCGAGCATGACATGGAACTCCGGAGCGTTCTCCGCGACGAGGTACTTCTGGCGCTCCAGGCGCAGCGCCACCCGCCGGTCGATGTCCGCGGCGCTCGCGCCCTTCATGCCCCGGGCGACGACCGCGTGCGCATACGCCTCGGTCTGCAGCAGGCCATGCACGAACTGGACCTCGTACGAGCGGATCAGATGGGCCGCCCCCTCCAGACCCACATAGGTCGGGAACCAGTTCGGCAGGACGTCCGAGTAGCTGTGCCACCACCCGGCGACGTTGGCCTCCTTCGCCAGTGACAGCAGGGACGTTCGTTCGGCCTCGTCGGTGATCCCGTACAACGTCAGCAGATCCCCGACATCGCGTGTCTTGAAGCTCACCCGTCCCAACTCCATGCGGCTGATCTTCGACTCCGAGGCCCGGATCGAGTAGCCCGCCTGCTCCCTGGTGATGCCGCGCGCCTCCCGCAGGCGCCTGAGATGGGATCCCAGCAGAATGCGCCGCACCACCGACCCGCTCGAGTCCCCAGCGCTCACGTTCGTCAGCCTCCCCAACCATCCTTCAGATCGCGCAGTCTGCCACTAAAACACTTCGAGCAGTACTCGTACGGTTACAGAAATGGAAAGCAGCCAAAGGAGAGTCGCAGGTGAAGATCGGAAAGTGGCAAGCATGCGAGAAGAAAGCGTCAGAAGAAATAACCAGAAAGCGGTACGGGAACATCCAATTCCGGCGCGTGCACGTGCATCTGCCCTTGCATCTGCCTGGCTCATCCGAAACCATGGTCCCGCGCCACCGCTGCATCGCCACGACCGCGAACACTCGGGAGTGCCTCGCATGGGGACGAATGGATCGACCATGCTCGAGCCCTTACGGCAGGGACTTCCGCCGCTCGACCCCGCGGCCGTGTCCAACTCCGCATCCTGCGCCCTGCCCGCCCGCCTCGAAGCGGTGCGCGAGGCACGGCAGTTCACCCGCAGAACCCTCGACCAGTGGGATGTGGACGAGCGGTTCGACGACGTCTGCCTCGTGGTCTCCGAACTCGTGACCAACGCGCTGCGGCACGCGCTGCCCTCGCCCGCGAGATGCGGAAGCGAGCAGGACGCGCCGGTGCGACTGCATCTGATGCGCTGGACCTCGCGCCTGGTGTGCGCCGTGCGCGATCCCAGCCACGACGGACCGGTCGCCGGCGACTCGGAGGACTTCTCGGCGGAGTCGGGCCGCGGGCTGTTCCTCGTCGACTCGTTCGCCGACAGCTGGGGCTGGCATCCGCTGGCGGGCACCCTGAGCGGCAAGGTGGTCTGGGCGCTCTTCCGGCTGCCGACCGGGTCCGGGTCCGCGGAGTGACGCCCAGGCTCATTTTCTGAGGCCGCGGTTCTACGCGTGTTGCGGCCCGTGACGTATCGGCACGCCACGAGCCCACGGCACCCCCGATCCCCACAGCACCTCGAACCGGTCCCGGTCCACGTGTGTCACGCGATCAGATGGTCGAACTCGCCGTCCTTGACGCCCAGCAGCATCGCCTCGATCTCCGCACGGGTGTAGACCAAGGCGGGCCCGTCGGGGAAGCGCGAATTCCGTACCGCCACGTCTCCCCCCGGCAGCCGGGCGAACTCCACGCAGGACCCCTGCGAGTTGCTGTGCCGGCTCTTCTGCCAGGCCACTCCGCTCAGCTCCGCGGCAGCCATGCCGTTGTACACGTCGTACACGTCGTGGTCCACAGGTCGCTCCCCGGACAGTGCATTGGCTGGTGTGGCCATTGATGCAGTGGTCAACTGCCCCGGATCATAACTCCGTTCACATGCAGCTGCATGGGCAGATGCACGTGCACGGGGGGTGTTCCTGCGGTTACAGCTTTTACAGTCCCTTGACTACTGCTCGACTGCGGCCTGACTACAGTCGGTCAAGCGTCTGCCCCAGAGCTCGCGTTACATGCGACCTCCAGCCCCCGTGCATGATCGTCCGCGCCATCATCTGTGCCGGGTCGTCCGGGTCGAACCCTTCATGCACTAGGAAGAGACGCGTACCGCGGCCTTCCTGTTCCAATGTCCATGTGATGGTCCAGTCCGCGGGATTGGCGGGGTCGGCGTCGGCCCACCTCACGCGCAGCATCCGCTCGGACTCATAGGCGAGAATCTGCACGTCGACGGTGCCGGAGAACCGGGAGTTCGGCCGTGGCACCGAGGTCATCGTGTACCGGTGCCCCACTTCGAGCCGGAAGTTCTCGGAGCCCGGCATCTGCCACTGGGCCAGCAGTGCGGGCTCGGTCAGGGCACGCCAGACCTTGGCCGGCGGATGCGGCAGGAACTGGTCGACGCGGATCGTGGTGAGGTCGTCGTCGGGCGCGGTGCTCATGGCCAGTCATCGTCGGGCATACGGTCGAGCAGCTCGCCGAGCCCGCGCAGCCGCTGCCGCCAGAACCGCTCGTACGGATGGAGCCAGTCCTGCACCTCGGCGAGCGGTGCAGCCTCCAGACGGTAGATGCGCTGCCGGCCGTAGCGCTGTTCGGAGACGAGGCCGGCCTCTCGGAGCACCTTGAGGTGCTCCGAGAGGCTCGGACGTCGTATGTCGAAGCGGCCGGCCAGGGCCTGGACGGGCTGCGGCCCCTCTTCGCGCAGCAGGCGCAGCACCTCACGGCGCGTGCCGTTGGCGAGCGCGGCGAAGACGCGGTCCTCGGCGGCGGTGTCCGCCCCGGCCCCGGTCGTGGTCATGCCGGACTCCCTATCCCTGAGCCTCCGTCAGCAGCATCAGACCGTTGCCGTCGGGGTCCTGGAAGGACGCCATCCGGCCCCACGGGAGATCGTCCGGGCCGTGCACGGACACCCCCGCCTCGGCCAGCCGTGCGCAGTCGGCGTCGACATCGGTCGTGACCAACATGATCCCCCGGGTCGAGCCGGGCTCGAAATCGCCCATTCCGGGACCGGAGAGCGTGAAGACGGTCTGCGCACCCTTGGGGGCGACCTGAAGCCACCGCCCCTGTGGCATGTGCAGGTCGGCGGCGATCTCGAAGCCCAGGACCTCGGTGTAGAAGCGCAGGGCGCGGTCCTGGTCGGTGACAGGGAGGGTGACGAAAGAGGCGTGTGTGACGGTCATGCGGCCACATTAGGTAGGGAATTCCCTACCCGTCAAGCGTAGGAAAACTCCTACCCATGGGCCTGCCACACGAGCAGGGCGGCAGCGCCGGGCTTCCGGAGATGCCGAAGCCGCCGGGGCCCGGATTCGTGCCCATGGCGTGAAGATCCGAGGGGGCGCGGGGTCGGTATGGCGAAGAAAAGCAGATTCGCGTGGATCGAGAAGCGTCGCGGCGGTCGTCGCGCGGTACGCCGAGGGATGGGCCCGACCGCAGCGGATCACCGGCCGTGCGTCGGCGGCGGAGGCCTCGCGGCTCGCCGGCCGGCGGGAGTTGTGCAGGCAGCCGCGCGACGCGAGTGCCACCAGGGTGCTCGAGTGGGACGGCGGACGACGCGACCGCACCCTCGCCTTCAGCACGTATCAGGTCGGTCCGCGTGAGCAAGCGCACGCCGGACACCTCCCCGGCGTCCAGACGTCCGGCTGGTAGCTTGCTGCGACCGTCCCCATGACCTCATCGGCAACCTTGGGAGACTTCAGTGACAGCGACCCCCGTCACGCGCCGGCAGGCGCGCATCGCACTGACGGCCGCCGCGGGTCTGGCGACCGCTCTCGTGCTGACCGGCTGCAGCGGCGACTCCGAGGGCAGCGGCTCCGCGAGCGGTGAGGCGTCCACGCCGAGCGCGTCCGCCTCCACGGCGGACACCGGCGGGGGCTCCGGCACGCCGGGCGCCAAGGCCGGGAAGCTGGAGGGCAGCTGGCTGGCCACGACGGGCGGCAAAGCCGTGGCACTGGTGATCACCGGCGAGCAGGCGGGACTCTTCGAGACGGGCGGCTCCGTCTGCACCGGCACCGCGGGCGAGGAGGCGGGCAAGCAGACGATCCGCCTCAAGTGCACCGGTGGCACGGACAACCGCGGGACCGGGACGGTCGACTCGGTCAACTCCCAGAACATGAAGGTGACGTGGCAGGGCGGCATCGGCGCCGAGATCTATATGAAGGCCGAGGGCGGCACACTGCCGAGCGGGCTGCCGACGGCGAGCCTGGGATCCTGACCTCCGACGTCGGGCAACGGGCCGCGGGATCCGGGACTCAGGGCGCACGCGGCGACAGGGGGCGCGCAACCCCGCCCCGCCCGTCTGCGTGATGATCCATGCACATCGTCACGACCCAGAGGACCTTCATGCGCACCCTTCACGTCCGCCTCACCGTCACCGCCGTCGCCGCGGCCATGGCCCTGACCGCCTGCGACAGCGAGAGCGGTGACGACGGCAAGGACGCCGCCGCCTGTCGTATCGCCGTCGAGGTCGGTCCCGGCAATGCCGCCACCAGCGCGGGCGACACCGGCAACGTCCCGGTCACCCTCACGAACCGCGACAGCAAGACGTGCACCTTGAAGGGCTTCCCCGGTGTCGAACTGAGGGACGGCGACTCCGCCTGGACCGTTGCCGACGAGGAGGGCGCGCAGCCGGCCGAGGTGACGCTGCAGAAGGACGAGACGGCGACCTTCACCATCACGTACGTCCGCGGGAACGGCGGGTCCCGAAGCGCCCCGGTCAAGACCGTGAAGATCACCGTCCCGGGCGCCGGCGACGCGGGGAGCCACCCGTGGTCGTACGGCGATGTGGCGCTGAAGGGCGCAAAGACCCCGGACGCCACGGTGAGCCCCGTCCAGGTCGCGGGAGACTGACCCGCACTCAGGCGAGCCGGGGCCGCCCCGCCACCTGCGCCCGGTCGGCGGCAGCGGCCCCCTGTTCCCATCCGACCGCGTCGCCGGCCCCGCGCAGCCGAGTGGTGACCGTGTCCGGGAACATCCGCTCCATCCGGTCGGCGACGGCCACGTCCCGGGCCGCGAGCACCGGCAACAGGTCGCCCTCGCTCTCCGCGACCTGCCCCTCGGCGGCGGCCCGCAGCCGGTCGCCGATACGGTGCGCGTAGGCGGCCAGGAACGACTGCCGGAACGTCTTCGTACGCTTCCGACCACCCTTGCGCTCCGCCGCCTCCGCCTTCGCCATCGCCGCGGTGGCCTGCACGAGCAGCGAGGTGTAGAGGAGTTCGACGGCCTCCAGGTCGGGTTCGAAGCCGATGACCGTGGAGAAGGCCAGGGCCTCGTGCCACACGGCCCGGCAGCGGTTCGCCGTCGCCACCGCGTCCAGGAGCACCGCCTTGGCCGTCTCGTACGGCGGCTCGACGCCGATACGGCAGGCGCCGGGGGCGTCCCCGGCATGCGTACGGGCCGCGAGCAGTGCCTCGTCGATGCTGTGCCGCGCCATCAGTTCCTGCGCCTTGGCACTGAGCGCCTCCGCCTCCTCGGGGTAGCCGGTCGCCTCCGCCTTCGCGAGCAGGGCCCGGATACGGGTGAGCATGCGTGTCTCCGGCTGCTGCGGTGCGGCGTCCTGCCGGAGCGCCTCGAGGGGTTCGAGGACGGGCAGCCGCAGGAGCAGGCGGTACAGCTCCAGAACGGCGGTGGCGTGCGAGAAGCGGTCGGGGGCTCCCGGGGGCTCCGCGTCGAGGTCGCGCAACTGGGCGGCCCAACGCGGACCGGGAGGTGTGCGCTGCCCGGCCTCCTGAAGGATCAGAGCCGACACGATACGCACATGGGGTGCGTCCAGTTCGCGGCGCACGATGCGTACGACGTCGGCGGGCTGCCAGCCGCGCTGCCAGGCCCCGGCCACGAACTGCTCACCTCGCCGCGCGAGTTCGGCGTCGGCCGCGGGGTCGGCGGCGAGCAGCGAGGCGCCGGTGTCCAGGGCCGCGTCGCTGTCGTCATAGAGGGCGGCCCGGAAGGCGCGGTCCACGGTGGTCGTCGTACTCACGCGTTCGATCGTGACACGAAGTGCGCCGGGACCCGTCGGCGTCCTCCCCCGAGACCGTCGACGGCTCGCCACCGAAGGGGCACAGACAGGTCGCGCAGGGTGTCAACTTCTGATTGACACTCATGGGGTGTCAACCTACGGTTGACATATGACGGAGAAGCCGAACAGCACAGCGAACCTGCGTCTCGACGACCTCATCGCAGCCATCAAGAAGGTCCACACGGACGCGCTCGACCAGCTCCAGGACGCGGTGATCGCCGCGGAGCACCTCGGAGACGTGGCCGACCATCTGATCGGCCACTTCGTGGACCAGGCCCGGCGTTCGGGCGCGTCCTGGACCGACATCGGCAAGAGCATGGGCGTCACCCGGCAGGCGGCCCAGAAGCGCTTCGTGCCCAAGGAGTCCGCTGACCTCGATCCCAACCAGGGGTTCAGCCGGTACACCCTCCGCGCGCGCAACGTGGTCATCAGCGCGCACAGCAAGGCGAAGTCCGCAGGCAACGCCGAGACCGTCCCCGAACACCTCGTCCTCGGGCTCCTCACCGAGCCGGAGGCGCTCGCGGCCAAAGCGATCGTCGCGCAAGGGGTCTCGCTGGACGCGGTGAGCGAGGCGGCGACCGCCGCCCTCCCGCCCCGCGCCGACGACGCCCCCGAACTCGTGCCGTACTCCCCCGCCGCGAAGAAGGCGCTCGAACTCACCTTCAGGGAGGCGCTCCGCCTGGGGCACAACTACATCGGCACCGAGCACATCCTCCTCGCGCTCCTCGAGCTGGAGAACGGCGAAGGCCTGCTGGCCGGCCTCGGCATCGGCAAGGACGCGACGGAGGTGCAGGTGCTCAAGGAGCTGGACGACATCCGCAAGCAGCTCTCACAAGAGGGCTGAGCTGTCCGGACAGCACATCCCGGCCCGTTGTCAGACCCCCCTGCCACACTCGCAGCATGACCGGGCGCTGGGCTCTCGCTCCGGCCGAGGACGGTGGCGCGGAGGTCGCCGCCCTCGGCCCGGACGGGCTGCTCGCCGGGCCCGTGGTCAAGGAGGGGGATCTCGTCGAGGCCGTCCGGGCGCGGCCTGAGGTCACCCGGTGGGTGTGGCGGTCCACCGCCGACGTCCAGCCGCGTCTGCTCGCCACGGGGGTGCGGGTCGACCGGTGCTACGACGTCGAGGCCGTCGAGACCCTCCTCCTGGGCCACGAGGGACGCCTCGGCGAGCCCCGGTCGGCTGCCGCCGCGCTGGCCCGGCTGCGCGGCGGCCCCGTACCGCCGGACCCCCCGCCGCGGTCCGCCGAGCCCGGCTCGCAGTCCTCCCTCTTCGAACCCAGCCCCGTCCACCTCCCCCTCCGGGACCTCGTCGAGGTGTACGCGGACCAGCAGCGCCGGCACGAGACCACCGCGCACCCGGACCGCATGCGTCTGCTCACCGCCGCCGAGTCGGCCGGCATGCTGGTGGCCGGCGAGATGAACCGGTCCGGGCTGCCGTGGAGCGCGGACGTCCACCGCGAGCTGCTGCACGACCTGCTCGGCGAGCGCTACGCGGGCGGCGGTGAGCCTCGGCGGCTGGCCGAGCTGGCCGAAGAAGTGTCGGCCGCCTTCGGCCGCCGGGTCCGGCCCGACCTGCCCGCCGACGTCGTCAAGGCCTTCGCCCGGGCCGGTGTCCGGGTGCAGTCCACCCGCCGCTGGGAGATCGAGTCCATCGACCATCCCGCCGTGAAACCCCTGCTGGAGTACAAGAAGCTGTACCGCATCTGGGTCGCCCACGGCTGGTCCTGGCTGCAGGACTGGGTACGCGACGGTCGTTTCCGGCCCGAGTACCTGCCGGGCGGCACGGTCACCGGCCGCTGGGTCACCAACGGCGGCGGCGCCCTGCAGATCCCCAAGGTCATCCGGCGCGCCGTGGTCGCCGACCCGGACTGGCGGCTGGTCGTGGCCGACGCCGCCCAGATGGAACCGCGTGTCCTGGCCGCCATCTCGCGCGACCCGGCGTTCATGGAGGTGGGGGGCCGCGACGAGGACCTGTACCAATCGGTGTCCGACCGGGCGTTCTCCGGGGACCGCGCCCAGGCGAAACTCGCCGTTCTGGGCGCGATCTACGGCCAGACCTCCGGTGACGGCCTGAAGAACCTCGCCGCTTTGCGCCGCCGCTTCCCCAAGGCCGTCGCGTATGTCGACGACGCGGCCCGCGCGGGCGAGGAGGGCCGTCTCGTCCGCACCTGGCTCGGACGCACATCACCGCCGGCCGCCGGGGCCTCGGAGGACGCGACGGAGGAGGCGGGCATTCCGCAGGAGGGTGGCCCCTCGGCGGCGACCGAGGAATCCCAGCAGTGGATACCGGGGTACGCCTCCACCAACTCCCGTGCCCGCGGCCGCTTCGCGCGCAACTTCGTCGTGCAGGGCAGTGCCGCGGACTGGGCCCTGTTGATGCTCGCCGCGCTGCGCCGTGCCTGCGCGAGCCTCGCCGCCGAGCTGGTCTTCTTCCAGCACGACGAGGTCATCGTGCACTGCCCGGCCGAGGAGGCGGACACGGTGGTCGCGGCGATACAGGAGGCCTCGGACCTGGCGATGCGGCTGACGTTCGGCGAGACCCCGGTACGGATTCCGTTCACGACGGCCGTCGTGGAGTGCTACGCGGACGCGAAATGACGAGGCGCACACGGTCTGCGGGGGCGTCCGTGCAGCGGACCCGCCGTCCCGCCCGGCTCAGCCTTCCGCCAGCAGTTCCCTGAGCTCCCCGGCCACCGGGCTGTCTGTCGCGTCCAGCGCGACGAGGGCGGACTCCCACTGCCGACGGGCCTCCTCGGCGTCACCCTCCGCCCGGTGGAGCAGGCCCCGCTGGTGCCGGGCGAGCCCCTCTGTGTAGCAGTCGCCGTGTCGGGCGGCGAGGGTCAGCAGCACATCGCACTCGTGCGCGGCCCGCCCGGCGTCCCCCCGCCCCCGCAATGCCCGCACCAGCCCGAGCCGGGTCTGCGCCTCGCCCTGCCAGTGCCCGTGCCCGTGCCCGCCGAGCACGCGCAGACTCTCCTCGAAGTGCGGTAGGGCGGCGTCCGGTTCGCCGAGAGTGAGATGGGCGAAACCGATGTTGCAGTGCGCGGAGTGGCGAACGATGACATGCCCGATCCGCTCCCCGATCTCCAGGCTCCGGCGGTGGTGGCCGATGGCGGCCCGCGGGTCCGTGTGCTCGTACAGATTGCCGAGGTTGCTGTAGGTGATGGCCTCCTGCATCGGGTCGTTCAGGACACGCGTGTACTCCAGGCACTGCCGCAGCGCCTCGCCGGTCTCCTCGTACCGGCCGAGGCTCTCCAGGAGCAGGGCCCGGTTGTTGAGGCCGCGGCACAGGCAGGAGAGGTGGTCCAGCCGCCGCCAGATCTCCAGCGCCTGGTCCAGCAGGGCGAGTGCGTCTCTCCCGTGGCCCTTCAGGAAGTGCACCCCCGCCAGGTCCAGGAGCGCGTATGCCTCCGCGGCCGTGTCCCCCAGCCGGCGCGCTCCGCGCAGGGCGGCATCCACCGGCACCTCCAACTCCGCGACCCGCCCGCGGCGTTGGAGGTGCGAGGCGATCCTGCGGACGAGCAGGGGCACTTGTGCGGAGGTGTCCGCGTGGCGCTCCACGAGCGCGACCATGTTCTCCAGCTCCAGGCCGATCCAGTCGGCGGCGGCCTGTGCGGAGCCGAAGGCGGCGACGGCCGCCACGTCCGCACGGTGCGTCTCGGGCTGTGACGGTGTCACCCGGAGTCGGTCCTCGCGCTCCGCGCCCGGCTCGACGATGGCTTCGAAGGCCCGTGCGGCCACGGCGCTGTACCAGCGCAGGGCGAGATCGGCGGCCGTGCGGTCTGTCTCCGCGGCGCCCCCGCCCCTCGCGGTCTCGCGAGCGAAATCCCGGACGAGGTCGTGGGGCGCGTAGCGCCCGTACGCGGTCTCCTCCAGCAGCGCGACGTCGACGAGCCGGTCGAGGGCGGCCTCGGCACGGCGTTCGTCCGTGCCGAGGAGGTGAGCGAGCAGGGGCGCCCCGTAGGCAGGGAGGTCCAGGACGCCGATACGGCCGAGGGCGTGTGCCGCGTCCCGGTCGGGCTCCCGGTCCGAGGCCGTCCGGCTCACGGCTCCTCGGAAGCCGTTGGCCATATGTTAGCGATCCGTTGGCGTGGCCTGATGTGATCCCTTCATCGGATCTGGCCCGACGGCGCGCGCGTAGACGCGTAGCTCGGGGGAGTGTCGCCGCCGTGGCCGGATCCGGGACCACACAAGGACCCGGTCGGCAGAGGTGAACGACCGGGCCCTTCGCCGTCCCGTGCCCGCGCGTCCGTGCGTCGTCGCCCCGCCCCCGCGGTACCGGTGCTCGCGGAGCCGCATACGCGGGACCCGGCACTCGTCGGCTATATCACCGGCGGCCGGCCGAGCCTGGTGAGCCGCCACACCGTGCGCCACCGTATCGGACGCCGCTCGCCCGCCGGGGTCCGCAGCCCCTCCACGAACCCGCCGAACCACGCCTTCAGCCCGCCCACCGATCGGGTCCTCAGAAGGGTCACCGCGATCCACACCCCGAGGTGGACGGGGATGAGGGGAAGGGGCAGACGCCGCCGCACGAGCCACACACGGTTCCGTGCCGTCACCCGGTAGTAGATGGCATGCCGCGCGGGCGAGGTCTTCGGGTGCTGGAGCAGCAGTTCGGGCGCGTACAGCACGGTCCAGCCGCCGTCGACGGCCCGCCATGCGAGGTCCGTCTCCTCGTGTGCGAAGAAGAACTCGGCGGGCCAGTCACCGATCTTTGCGAGCATCGCCATGGACAGCGCGTGCCCGCCGCCGAGGAAGCCGGTCACCGGACCGCCGCGCATCGGGTCGGCGGCCCCGACCCGCGGCACGTGCCGGCGCTGGGTCTCGCCGTGCTCGTCGGCGATACGGAACCCGACGATGCCGAGCCTCGGGTCGTCGGCGTACAGATCCCGTACGCCTCGCAGTACGTCGGCGTCGACGAGCAGCCCGTCGTCGTCGAGTTCGACCACGACGTCGACATCTCCGAACTCCCGCAGCCGGGCGAGGGCCACGTTACGGCCGCCCGGGCAGCCGAGGTTCTCGTCGACCTCCACGCAGGTGATCTCACCGGGCAGGCCGAGGCGCTCGGCGAACTCGGGCAGGGGGCAGCCGTTGCCGACGACGATGATGCGGGAAGGGGCGAGGTCCTGCTTGGCCACGGACGTGAGGAGGGCGTCGACCTCTGCGGGCCGGTTGCCCATGGTCACGACGGCGACGGCGATTCGAGGTCTCGGCTCCGGCTCCGTCTGTGACACGACACCCACCCCATCCCGGCCGACGATTGTGGAACGCGATGCTAACCGTTCACTGAGAGGACGCCTCACGGACGCCGGTTCTCCTTGCTGTGGATGATTTTCAGGGCGGACCGCGGGGTTCGCCATCCCCGTGACGCGGCCTTCTTTCGCCGGCTCTGCGTCCGACGGGTGCCGAACTCGCCCTGCCGCCGCACGCCGCACCGCCCGGTTCCACGGGAAGGGGCCGCGCTCGCAGCACCTGCGGAGGACGCCGTCGTGCGGCCGGATGGCCCGCATTCCGCGCCGGACGCGCACAGCCGTCCCACCGCAGCCTCCACAGGACTCGCATTCCACCGGCCTTGCCTTCCGCCTTCCGCCTTTCTTCCCGTCCACGCCGGCGGTCTTTCCCGGCCGCCTCTTGTCCCGTCCGTCATCCGGAACAGGACTCGGTGAATTCGCCGGCGAATACGACTCATCACGGTGCGCCGTGCACACCCCGTGGAATTCGCCCTGGGCCGGACGGCCTTGCGGCCGTGTCCTGCGCAAGCGACCCGGTCAGGCGGCCAGTTGGCGGGCGCGGAGCGGCCCCCCAACGGGTCGGGTACCCTGGCCACGACCGCGCGCAGTGCACAGGAAACACGAGAAAGGGGGCGGAGGATCGGAGCCGGAAAGGCGCCGTGATTCCCACCACCGATGCCGTCCATCCCGCGGGTTGGTTCGCCCAAGGAAATTTCCAGCCCGAGCAACCCTCATGTAAAGGAACTCGCCGCTCTTCGTCGCCGACGGAACAGGCAGAATTCCGGAGTGACCCTCGTGGAAGGTTATGAGGAACTGGATCTCGCTCTGCGAGCCGGCGTCCGTCCCCGCGAGCTGTATTTCTGCCCCGCCCTGACCGGCGGGTCCGACCCCCGCGACGTCGTGGCCCGTGCGGCCGAGCGCGGGTCCGCCCTGTTCAGCCTCAGCCGGCAGGCCTTCGACAAGGCCGCCTACCGGGAGGGCCCCGACGGCTGGCTCGCCGTCGTGCCGGACATCGAGACCGATCTCTCCCGCATCGAGGTCGACGACCGGGCCCTCTTCCTCGTCTGCGAGAGCGTCGAGAAGCCCGGCAACCTGGGCTCGATACTGCGCACCGCGGACGCGGCCGGCGTGAGCGCCGTCATCTCGGCGGACCCCGTGACGGACTGGGGCAATCCCAACGTGATCCGGGCCAGCAAGGGCACTGTGTTCGCCGTCCCGATCGCCTCGGCAGAGTCGGAGGACGTCGTGCGCTGGCTCGCCGAGCACGCGGTGAACGTCGTCGCCACGACCCCCGACACGGACCTCATGATGGCCGACGTCGACATGACCGGGCCCACGGCGATCCTCGTCGGCAGCGAGAAGTACGGCCTGTCGGACCGGTGGCTGGGGGGCCGCCACACCAAGGCGAAGATCCCGATGTTCGGTCAGGTGGACTCGCTCAACGTGGCCGTGTCGGCCGCCCTCTTCACCTACGAGGCCGTGCGGCAGCGCATGGCGTCCCGGTAGCGCGGAGAATCCGTTCACCGAGGCCGGGCGCGCGCGGAGAGCGCTCGCATCACCGCCCGGCGGGCCGTGGGTCCGGATGGCAGTCGGCGGTGGCGGGGGCACACCGACCGTGACGGCTCACCACCGTCGATGATCGAGGGTGGGTCCGGGTGGCCGGTCCTGCTCTCTTGTCGGTCGTCGCGCAGGCGAGACCGCCTGCCTGCGGTGAGCTGCAGTGGCCCGCGACGAGCGGCAGCCGCGGCGGCGATGGGACGGTGTCCGATGCGTGGAGTGTCCTGGCTTCGGGTCGTGATCGCTGCACTGGTCGTACTGACCGCGTTTCCCGGCACTGCCAGTGCGTCACCGCCGGGCAGAACACCCGTCGTGCTGTTTCCCGCGTTCCGTCCGACCGAGCTCAAGGTCGTCCTCGTTCACCAGACGGCGGCGCCCGAATGCCCCGGTCGGGCAGCTTCGTACGGACATCGTCCATGTCACGGTCGGCCGGCAACCGTCATACGGGTGCGCTTACGCCCCTTTGTCCGCGGGATGAGCAAACCGGGTCAGCAGATCCGTGAGTTGCTCGGAGTCGCCGGGCTCCAGTCCGGCGACCAAACGCACGGCCAGCGGCTCCGCCGCCACATGTGCCGCATCGAAAAGCTCGAGGCCCTGAGGCGTGATCTCCACTGCCCGCGCCCGTCGGTCCCCCGGAACGGACTTGCGTATGGCCAGTCCCTTACGCTCCAGGTCGTCCACGACTCGCATGATTCCCGCCTTGTCCGTCCCCGTCGCCGCCGCCAAGTCCCGCTGCACCGTGGGCCCGCGGTCGACCAGCACGATCAGCACGGCGAAATGCCGCAACTCGATGCCGAGCGGCCGGAGCGCCTCCGTCATCACCGTGGCGGCGCGCCAGTGCGCCCGACGCAGCAGCAGACCGAGAGCGAAAGGCGAGGCGTCCCCGGGGCGGTCGGTCGCACGCACGGGGGTGGTGGGGTGAGGAGCGTCAGCGGTCATGAAGCCACACTACAACCGCCCTTTCATTCGATACAGTATCGCCTGAAACAACTGGGAGTCGTCGTCCACAGAGGTGGTCGGCACCAGCACGGCGCTGTCCGGCGGCCGGCATGCCCCTTCGATCACGTCAACAGTGCCGCCAGGCCACAGCGGCCTGCGGAAAGCTCAACGAAAGACCCCGGCCAGGAGCCCTTCTGGCCGGGGTTTCCGACGGAGCCGCTTCCGGAATTCGAATTCGAGACCTACGCATCTCTCACGAGTTGTCGGACGCATCACGAGTTGTCGGATCTCGGTCCGGGGACGGTTCTATCGTTCTGCTCCTGGGAGCGCGCAGAACCCTGGGTGGACGCCATAGCCCCGGTCGCCTCAGCACGGTCCGCGGCGAGCCGCAACGTCACGGCGGCCGCGCCTCCCGCCACCAGGCCGAAGGTCAGCGCCGCCGGGACGCCGTCACCGATGCCGGCGGGCAGGTGGATCAACCCCCAGTGCAAGCCCGTCCCGTCCGTGGCCATCCGCAACAGTTGGCTCGCCAGCAGCCCCAGGACGGTCGCGCACACCGCGCCGAGGGCCATCGCCGGTACGGTGGCTCGAGTCAGCAGGAGGGGCAGCCGCCACAGTGCCCACCACACCACGGCGAGCAGCAGCACGTCGGCGCCCCGGTACAGGAGCCAGTCGCCGAGCGGAGTACCCGCCGGACCTGTCCAGGCGCCGAGCAGCAGCCACTGGCGCAGCAGGTCGCCCGGTTCCGCGAGCAGCCCGTTGTGCAGGGAGATCGACTGGAGGCGAGCGGCGACCGACTGGTGCGAGAGGACCACGAGGGACACCGCGACGACCGCGGTCCCGACGGTGGCGGCCAGACGAGCGGTGCGCGCCGAGACGGCCTCCTGCACCGGCGCATCGGCGCCCTTCGCGGTGACCCGGGCCACGAGCACCGTTCCCACCGCCGTGACCAGCGCGGTCACCACCAGGATCTGCCGCCCGGACGAGATCACGCTCGCCAGTTGCGGCAGCAGGCGGTAACTGCCGTGCCCCTGCGAAGCGATCAGCCACGGCGCGGAGACGGTCACCGCCAGCGTTCCGGCCACCAGACCCCAGGCCCACACCGCCGACAGGGTGGCGAACCACCGACTGTGCACCGGCGGCAGCCTGCGGACCAGGAGCAGCACCCCGGCCACGAAGAAGACGAAGACCGCGCCGAACCGGATCTGCAGCGCCGTGCGATAGAGGGCGAGGTAGCGAGTGCCGTCGGTGCCGGCTGGGTCCCCGATGCCGCCGGACACCTCGGGGCCGAACCGGAGTGATGCGGGAGAGTCGTACGACCATGGGGTGAGCCAGCGTTGGAGCTCGGCGGCACTCTGACCGCCGAGCACGTCGACGGTGCCCGGCAGATACAGCGCGTGCGCACTCGCCCCCGCCCACCACAGAAGCGCCGTGATCAGCAGACCTCCGACCGGTGCGGATATCGCAGCGCGCCCATATGTCATGACCGTCCCCGTCTTTGATCGCGCATCCCGCACGTCCCCCAGCAGGTGGAGACTACGGGTCTTTGATCACATACGAATCACGGTCGCAGGGCGGCCCGCACGGAACCACACTGGTCAGTGGGGTGCCCCGCCCGGGGCGCGTGCCCACGACGGAAGGAGGACCGAGCCATGCCCGCGGACGCACTTCCCGGCCCGCTACGGGTCCTGGTCTTCGGCGCGGCACTGCGGGCGGATTCGACCAACGTCCGCCTCGCCGCCCTCGTGGCCCAGCTCGTCTCCGACACCGGTGCCACCGTTGACCTCGCCGCCATGCGCGACTTCGACATGCCCTTGTACGACGGCGACATGGAGGTCACCAAGGGATTGCCGCAAGGCGCCCTCGCCCTGCGTGACCGACTCGAGCAGAGCGACGCCTTCGTCATCTCCTCGCCGGAGTACAACGCCTCCGTGCCAGGAGTGCTGAAGAACGCGATCGACTGGGTCTCCCGTGTCCGGCCGCAGCCGTTCAAGACCAAGCACGCCCTGCTCGTCTCCGCCTCGCCGTCCCTGATCGGCGGCAACCGCGGGCTGTGGACTCTGAGGATTCCCCTGGAGCACCTGGGCACCCGCGTCTACCCGGACATGTTCAGCCTGGCCGATAGCTACCAGGCCTTCGCCGAGGACGGAACGCTGGCCGACCCGGGGCTGCAGCAACGTCTCACCGATACCGTGTCGGCTTTCCTCAGCCTCGTCGAGGCGGACGTACGTTACGTCTGTCTGGAACGCCGGTGGTACGAGTTCCTGGGGGACCGCACCGAGGCAGCCATCACCCAACGGGCCGAGGATTGATCCCGGGATGCCGTGAGGCGCGATGTTGCGCTGAAACCCCACAGCAGCTCGCGCGGGGCTCAGCCGGTGCCTGACGCCGTCTCCGATTCGTTCTCTGCCCGCCGGGTCGCCTCGGGCGAGGCGGCCACGAGGACCAGAAAGCCGCCCGTTGCGTGGAAGACGGCGGACAGGGAGGCGAAGATGCGGGCCTGGGCCTTGTTGGCCTCGTGGTACTCGTTCTCCGTCAGCACGACCTCTTCGCTGCGCCGCTCCGACTTGTCGTACCGGGTGTAGTAGTAGCCACCGTGCCCGTCGGTCTTGGCGTCGTGCGCGGTACCACCTCCGGTCGCGACGGCCGACAGCGCCACGAGGAACACCGCCACGTACGAGCACTTCAGGCCGATCGACAGGCTCCGCACGAACCGGGACATACGCCGGCTGTTCGCCGTGCCGAGCAGGTTTCTGCCGCCGTCGGAGATCAAGGCCCGCAGCAGGGCGGCGCCGAAGACGGGAAAGATCGCGACGAACACGAAGCCCACGGCAGCGAAGGGGACCTTGTTGGGTCCGGGCAGCCAGGTCGCCGCCGTGAGCAGCAGCGCGAGCACGCACAGGACCCAGGCGAGAAGGAAGTGGACTCGGCTGCCGCCTCGCAGTCCGGACAGCCTTACCCGAGCCATGCGCTGCTCCTCCCTCTGCGTGTGTGAAGGCCCCAGTCGCCATGTGCGCGGTCAGCGCGGTGCGCGCGGGCGGCTGTGCACATCGAGCACGGCCTGGAACTGCTCGTGCGCCGCGCGGACGCGGCCTGTCGCCACGTACGCGCGGCCCAGACGGCTACGGATGTCCATCTCCAGCCAGTCGCAGCTGGGTTCGGTGAGCGGGTTCAGCAACTGGTGCTGGAGGATGGCCTGGTGATGGAGGGCTATGGCCGCGTTCAGGTTCCCCTCGCCTTGCTCCGCCGTGCCCAGTCGGGTCAGGCTGCGCGCACAGAGGAAGATGTCCCCGACCCGCTGCCCCAGCTGAACCGCCTCGCGGAGCCGGCTCTTGGCCTCACGGTAGTGGCCGAGGCGGAGGTGGACGTCGGCGGCGCAGCTCAGGACCCTGCCGAGCATGCGCGGCCTGCCGTCCGCCTCGGCGTGGGTATAGGCGTCGGCAAAGCAGGCCAGCGCCTCCTCGTTCCGTCGCCTCAAGCAGTGGACGAGGCCGAGAACGACGAGTGCCATCCAAGCGAGCCAGTCGTTGTGCAGCCGCCGGGACAGTTCCACCGCCGCGGTGAGATGGGGAATGGCCCGGTCGCCCTCGCCCACACTCAGGTCGACAGCCCCCAGCCCGGTCAGAGCCCCGGCCTCTCCGCCCGGGTCGGAGTGACGCCGGCTGAGGTCCAGTGCCTCGGTGAACAGGCTGTGGGCCTGCCTGTACTGGCGTTGGTGTACGCCGGTGTAGCCCAGGCAGATCCGCACCGCGGCGGCCATCCGCCGGTCGGTGGCCTCGTCCACGTGCGTGAGTGCAATCTCCAGAGCCGTCTGGCTCTCGTGGTACCGACCCTGCCGTACGAAGTAGTCACACAGCGCCTCGGCAATCCAGCAGGCGTAGTCGGCCTCGCCGAAGGCCGCAGCGTGTGCGACGACGTCGGCGAGCTCTCCACCGGCCGCGTCCAGCCAGGCCTCCGCGTCCTTCCAATGCGTGAACGGTGCTTCAGTGGGTCGGGGTCCGGTGGGGAAACCGGCGGGGTCCCAGTCGCTGGCGAGCCGGGCCGCGTCCAGGTAGAGGCGGAGTGCGGCCGAGTGTGCGGCGGCGGCTTCGGCGGGCGTGGCTTCCGCGAGGCGTCGTGCGTGCACGCGAACCAGGTCGTGCATGCGGTAACGGCCCGGACGCGGCTGCTGCAGAAGACTCGTGTCGACCAGGCTTTCCAGGATCCGCTCGGTGTCGTGGACCGGCCCATCGAGCATGGTCGCCGCTGTCAGCACGTCGAACTCCACCGTCGGTGCCATGCCCAGGGCACGGAATCCGCGCTGCTGCTCGGGTGCGAGCTGTTCGTACGACAGGCTGAAGGCCGCCTCCACGCTGCGATCCCCGACGCTCAGTTCACCGAGCCGGCGCTCGTCGCCCGCCATGCGGCCCACCAAGTGCTCCACCGTCCAGGTGCTGCGGTTCTGCAACCGCGACCCGGCGATGCGCAGTGCCAGCGGCAGCCCGTCGCACAGCCCGACCAGCCGCCGCGTCGCCACCGGCTCCCTGCCCGCGCGCTCCTGACCGATGATGTGCGTGAGCAGGGACACCGCGTCCCGGCTCTCCAGGGGCTCCAGGGTGACCCGTCGGTCAGCGTCCAGTTCGGCCAGCCGCCGTCGGCCCGCCACCAGCACCCTGCTTCCTGCTCCCGCGGGCAGCAGCGGCCGTATCTGTTCGGCGTCCAGGGCGTCGTCCAGCACGAGGAGCAGTCGTAGTGGGCTGGTTGCCGCGCGCCAGGCGGCGGTGAGTTCTTCGAGGCTGCTCGGCAACTCGCCTTTGACCGCGCCGAGCGATCGCAGCAGTCGCTGCAGCGCCTGCTGCGGCGATTGACGCCGCTGCGTACTGTGCGCGCGGAGGTCCACGAACAGGCAGCCGTCCGGGTAATCAACGCTGAGCTCACGGGCCGCGCGGACGACGAGCGCAGTCTTGCCGATCCCGGCCGTACCGTCCACTGTCACGATCGACACGGATCCGGGCGCGGACGGCGCGATCAGCTGTGCCAGTTCGACTTCCCGTCCGATCAAGTGGCCGGCGTCGCCCGGCAGTTCGTTCACCGTGCGGCGAGACTGGGGCCGGGGCCGGTCGGGAGGCGCTGCGGCCGGGCCGAGGAGGCGTACGTCGTCCCGGCGCAGCACCGCTTCGTGTACGCGGCGGAGTTCAGCGCCGGGATCGACCCCGAGCTCCTTTCGCAGACGCTCGCTCGTGTCCCGATAGATCTTCAGCGCCTCCGCCTGACGCTCGCTGCCGTACAGGGCGCGCATGCGCAGCATCGCGAGCGACTCGTCGTACGGACTGGACGCCGACAGGGCGGCGAGTTCGTCCAGGGCATCGGTGAACCGGCCGAGCAGGACCAGGCATTCGAGCCGTGCCACGCGCACCGTGCGCAGGCGCTCGGACAGCCGCTGCCGTTCGACGTCGGCGAACGGGCCGGGGAGACCGGCCAAAGGATCACCGCGAAACAGGCCAAGTGCCGCGGAAAAACAGTCCAGTGCGGTGGGCAGATCGCCCGCCGCCTGCGCACGCTGAGCGCCGTCGAGCCACTCGGCCAGATCCGTCACATCGAGCCGGAGGCCGTCGGCGACGAAGCGGTAGCCGCCCTGTCCGCTGCGGATCACCGAGACCGGACGGTCGGCGGGATCGAGCGCTCTTCGCAGCGCATAGACATAGCTCGGCAGCACGCTCCGCCCGGTTTTCGGAGGATTTTCCCCCCAGATTCCGTCGAGCAGTTGTTCGTGACTGATCAGGATGCCAGGACGAAGCGCCAGTGCGGCCAGTACGGCCTGCCGCCGGACCGGCCCGAGGTCCAACACCGTACTTCCGCGCCACGCCCGTACCGGCCCGAGCACCGCGAGCCGAAGCCCGTGCGAAGACGCACCGTCCACCCGAAGCCTCCGCTTCGCCGCGCATCATCGAAATTTCATCTGCATTGCAGCGCCTCGCGTGACCGTTTGCAAGTGACCATCGAGAACGTCCGGCGGCGGCTGTACGAGGGGAGGGCCGCCGCCGGACCGATGGACGGGCGACGTGTGCGGAAGTCGTCAATTCCATGAGCAATCGAGATACAAGGTGTGAGACAGAGGTTCTGTCCCTGGCGGCCCTCACGGCGACCGCGCGGGGCGAGGGTGTCAGGTTCCTCTACGCGCAGACGGGCGAACTCCTGGGCCGCCATCGCCGGCGTGCGGCCACGGACCTGAGACCAAGGACCGTCGCGCGGCCCGTGCTCAGCGTCGCCACCGCCTCCGCTGAACGAAAAACCCCAGCTCAGAGCTACTCTGGGCTGGGATCTGGGTGGAGCCGCTTTCGGGATTCGAACCCGAGACCTACGCATTACGAGTGCGTT
Source organism: Streptomyces chiangmaiensis (assembly GCF_036281785.1). Classification (NCBI taxonomy): domain Bacteria; kingdom Bacillati; phylum Actinomycetota; class Actinomycetes; order Kitasatosporales; family Streptomycetaceae; genus Streptomyces; species Streptomyces chiangmaiensis. The sequence continues at coordinate 39,689 of NZ_JAYWVC010000031.1, forward strand.
GCTCTGGCCATCTGAGCTAAAGCGGCACGCTGTCCGCACTATGGTGCGATCAGCAACGTCGGTAAGTCTACACAGTTTCCGGGAGTGCTCCGACCACGCCTTCAAAGCGCCGCTCCAGGCCGTGCCGCGACCTCTATGAGCAGCGCTTTCCCTCCTCCGGCTGCGTGCCCCGCAGCAGATATGCGTCGACCGCCGCATCGATGCACTTGCTGCCGCGGCCGTACGCCGTGTGGCCGTCGCCGTCATAGGTCAGGAGCCTGCCGGAGGTGAGCTGGGCGGCGAGGGACTGCGCCCAGGGGTACGGGGTCGCCGGATCGCGGGTCGTGCCCACCACCACGATCGGCGCCGCTCCCTTGGCCTGGATGCGGTGCGGCTGCCCGGTCGCCCTGACCGGCCAGTACGCACAGCTCAGAGACGACCATGCCAGCACCTCCCCGAACACCGGTGACGCCTTCTCGAACGCCGGGAGCGCCCGTTCCACGTCCTGTGGGTTCGAGAACGCAGGTGGCAGGTCCAGACAGTTCACGGCCGCGTTCGCGAACATGAGGTTCGAGTACCTGCCGTCCACGCCCCGCTCGTAGTAGCTGTCCGACAGCAGGAGCAGCCCGGCGCCGTCCTTCTTCTTCATCGCCGAGGTCAGCGCCGCCCGCAGCTGGGGCCAGGCCGCCTGGTCGTACATCGCGGCGATCACTCCGGTGGTGGCCAGGGCTTCGCCGAGCTTGCGGCCGCCGGCGTCGCCGGTGGGGACGGGGGACGCGTCGAGCTTCTTGAAGAACGCCTTGAGGTTGTCGCCGACCTTCGCCGGTGGGGTGCCCGGGCCGCCCAGCGGGCAGTTCGGCTGCCGTACACAGTCCTTGGCGAAGGACTGGAACGCCGTCTCGAAGCCCGCCGTCTGGTCCTCGTTCGTCCTGAGCGCGGACAGGGACGGGTCCATCGCGCCGTCCAGCACCAGTCGACCGACCCGCTCCGGGAACAGTCCCGCGTACGTCGCCCCGAGAAACGTCCCGTACGAGGCCCCGACGTAGTTCAGCTTCTGGTCGCCGAGCACCGCACGGAGGATGTCCATGTCACGGGCCACCTCGACCGTGGAGACATGGCGCAGCAGGTCCGCGGAGTGCCGCCCGCAGCCCTCCGCGAAGAGCCGGTACGCCTCGACCAGCAGGTTCGTCTCCTTCTGGTCGTCGGGAGTCATGTCGGTCCGCGCGTAGGCATCCATGTGGGGGCCGTCGAGACACTCGACCGGCTCGCTGCGGGCCACACCGCGCGGGTCGAAGGCGACCATGTCGTAGCGCGCGCGGATCTCCGCGGGGTAGCCGACCCCCGCGTACTGCTGCAGATAACCGACCGCCGACCCGCCCGGCCCGCCCGGATTCACCAGCAGGGAGCCGAGCGGCTTGCCCTGGCCCGTGGCCTTCTTGCGGGTGACGGCCAGCTTGACGTCGCCCGAAGCGGGTTCGTCGTAGTCGCGCGGGGTCTTCAGCGTGGAGCACTCGAAGCCGGCGACTCCACAGCTGCGCCAGGTCAGCTTCTGCGCATAGTAGGGGGCGAGCGCCGACGGCGTGAACCGGGGCAGCGCGGGCAACGCCACCTCCGCCGTCGTGGTCGTCGAACTCCCCGGGGAGCATGCCGAGACGAGCAGAGCGGCGGCGGCCAGCAACGTGCTGTGCGTCCGCGTCGGATGGAACGGGCGGAGGGACGACAGAAGGCGGGAAGGGTGGGGACGGCGGGACGGTCCGTGAATGCGCCTGGTGTGCATCCCGTGAGCGTAACCCTGTGCGATCGATTGGTCACGCTAAGTGGAATAGGCACTTCGTACGAGTGACCTCGGTCCGCTGCAAGCCATGTTTGCTGTTCCAGGGGGCACGCCGTCCCCAGACGCACCTCGTCGTTCTCCTGGCGCCTTTCCTCACCCCGCCCGCAGTGCCATCGTCATCGCCTCCACCGCCAGCAAGGGCGCCACATTGCGGTCCAGGGCGTCCCGGCACGCGGCGATCGCCTCGATACGGCGCAGCGTCGACTCCGGCGTGCTGCCACGTGCCAGGCGGTCCAGGGCGTCCTCGGTGTCCATGTTGGCGACGGCCACGCGGGAGCCGAACTGGAGGGCGAGGACGTCGCGGTAGAAGCCCGTGAGGTCGGTGAGGGCCTGATCCAGGCTGTCGCGCTGGGTACGTGTTCTCCGGCGCTTCTGTTTCTCCTCCAGCTCCTTCATCACGCCGGCGGTACCGCGTGGCAGCCGACCGCCCTGCGCCGCGCCGAGCGCTGCCTTGAGCTCCTCGGTCTCCTTGACGTCGATCTCTTCCGCGAGTTCCTTGGAGTCCTCTGTGGCCGCGTCGACCAGCTCCTGGGCGGCCCTGAGGCAGCCTCCGATGTCGTCGATCCGCAGCGGGAGTCTCAGCACCTCGGCGCGTCGTGCGCGGGCACGCTCGTCCGTGGCCAGCCGGCGGGCCCGGTCCACGTGGCCCTGTGTGGCGCGGGCGGCGGCTGCCGCGATCTTCGGTTCGATGCCGTCGCGCCGCATGAGAGTGTCCGCGACCGCCTCCACGGAGGGCGTGCGCAGGTTCAGGTGGCGGCAACGGGAGCGGATCGTCGGCAGGACATCCTCCAGCGATGGGGCGCACAGCAGCCACACTGTCCGGGGGGCGGGTTCCTCGACCGCCTTCAGGACCGCGTTGGCCGACTTCTCGTTCAGGCGTTCGGCGTCCTCGACGAGAATCACCTGCCAGCGGCCGTTCGCCGGCGAGGTGAACGATTTTCGCACCGTGTCGCGCATGTCGGCGGCAAGAATCTGAGCGCCTACGGCGGCGACCGTGGTCACGTCCGCGTGCGTGCCGACCAGGGTGGTGTGGCAGCCGTCGCAGAAGCCGCAGCCCGGGGCACCCCCGAGCGCACGATCCGGGCTCACGCACTGGAGTGCCGCGGCGAACGCCCGCGCCGTCTGCGAACGCCCCGCCCCGGGCGGGCCCGTGAACAGCCAGGCGTGCGTCATCCTCGACGCCTCGGGCGGCGGGGCGTCGGTGGCGGCCGCGGTGACCAGGGCGTCGGCGTCACGGGCAGCCGCGTCGAGCTGCTCGCTCACCTTCTCCTGGCCCACCAGGTCGTCCCACACGGTCACGGGACACCGCCCTTCCGTCGCGCTTCGCCCTATCGGCGTCCATTGTGCGGCTCACCACTGACATCACACGGACGCACCCACACCGAGGGCCAGGCGGATTCGCCGCCGGGACGAACGGCGGGCGCCATGGTTCTCTGCCGCACCACGGAGCCCGAGAGTCCCCGGCACAGGCCGAGGGCGCCTCCGTCTCAGCGGCGTCGTCCCCGGCCCATGCCGTCGTCCCAGTCCTCGTCCTCCGGCGGGCCGAGCAGCTCGTCCGCCAGCGTCGGAAGGTCGTCGAGCGGCGTCTCCTCCGCCCAGTCCGGACGGGAACGGTGCAGGGGGCGGCCCTCCGCATCCATCTGCGGCAGCTCGCGCGTGCGGTCCTCGGCCCCGTCGGGCCGCGGCGCCGGACGCTCGTCACGGAAGAAGCCCGGCGGCACCCGGTCCACCGGATCAACAGCACCGTCGTCCCGTACGGGCGGCAGGACCGCCGTCTCGTCCGACGCACCCGGCACCACGGGCGGCTTCGGCAGCTTCGCCGTGGTCTCCGCATCGGTCTCGCGCGGGCGCACCGGCGGCAGGACGGCGGTCTCGTCCACCGGCCTGCCCAGCCCCTCGTCCGGCGTCACGAGCGGCGTCGGAACGGTGATCTCGTTGTCCGGCGAGGTTTCGGCCGAGGAAGCTGCGCCGGCCTCGCCTGAAGCGGACGAGGAGACGCCCCCCGTCCTGCTGGTTCCGGGACCGGCCGGACCCGACACCCCCGCGGCGGCCGAAGCCGCCGCCTCGGACGCGGTCCGGCGTGCCTCCTCGGCCCGCAGCAGCGCCTCCTCGGCCTTCCGCTGCTTCTCCAGGCGGCGCGCGTCGGCCTCGGCCCGAAGCCGTGCCTCCTCCTCGGCCTGCTTGCGCCGTCGCTCCTCCTCGGCCTTCCGGCGCGCCTCCTCGGCAGCCCGTGCCTGTTCCTCCACGAGCAGCCGCGCCTGCTCCTCCTCGGCGCGCCGACGGGCTTCCTCGGCACGCTGCCGAGCCTCCTCCGCCTGCCGCTCGGCCTCGCGGCGCTGCGCCTCCTCCAGCTCGCGCCGCTTGCGCTCCTCCTCCTCGGCGCGCAGCTCGGCGAGCCGCTCCTGGCGCTCACGCTCCAGCCGCTCCTCCTCGGCCTTGCGCGCGGCCTCCTCCTCGGCTCTGCGCCGGGCCTCCTCCTCGGCCTTTCTGCGCGCCTCCTCCTGAGCCGCCACCTCGGCCTCGGACAGCGGGAGCATCTGGTCGAGCCGGTGCCGGATCACGGTCGTGACCGCCTCGGGCTCCTGCCCGGCGTCGACGACCAGGTAGCGCCCGGGGTCGGCCGCGGCCAGCGTGAGGAATCCGGATCGCACGCGCGCATGGAACTCGGCCGGCTCCGATTCCAGCCGGTCCGGAGCCTCCGTGAACCGCTCACGCGCTGTCTCCGGCGCCACGTCCAGCAGGACGGTCAGATGAGGCACGAGACCGTTGGTCGCCCACCGGTTGATGCGGGCGATCTCGGTCGGGGACAGGTCGCGGCCCGCCCCCTGGTAGGCCACGGACGAGTCGATGTAGCGGTCCGAGATCACGACCGCGCCCCGCTCCAGTGCCGGCCGTACGACCGTGTCCACGTGCTCCGCGCGGTCCGCCGCGTACAGCAGCGTCTCCGCGCGATGCGACAGACCGGCGCTGGAGACGTCCAGCAGGATCGACCGCAGCCGCTTCCCGACCGGCGTCGCGCCGGGCTCCCGGGTCAGCACGACCTCGTGCCCCTTGGCGCGGATCCACTCGGCGAGCGCCTCGGACTGGGTGGACTTGCCGGCACCGTCGCCGCCCTCCAGGGCGATGAAGAATCCGTTCGTACCCGGCGCCTCCACCGGGTCGTCTCCGCCGCGCAGCGCGTCGCGCAGGTCGTGCCGCAGTGGCACCCCGGAGCGGTCGTCGACCTTGGCGAGGACGAGCGCGGCCACGGGCAGCAGCAGCGCGCCGACCAGCATCAGCGTGAAGGCGGCGCCGCCGTGCGCGAAGACGAACCTGCCGTTCTCCAGCCGGTGCGGTCCGATCGCCCCGGCCACGACCGGAGCCACCAGCGCGCCCAGGGCCACGACGACCCGGACGACCGCCTGCAGGTGCTCGGTCGTCCGCGCCCGCCGGTGATCCTCCGCCTCCTGGTCGAGCAGCGTGTGCCCGGTGTTGGCGGCGACGCCGGCGCCGACGCCCGCGAGCGCCACGATGAACAGCACGGTGGTGACGTCCGGGACGAGCCCGGCGGCAAGCAGTGCGACGCCACTGAAGGCGGTCGCCAGCGCGAGCAGCCGGCGCCGCGACAGCGACGGCAGCATGCGGGGTGCCGTACGGATACCGGCGACGGTGCCGCCGGTCAGCGCGAGGACCAGCAGGCCGTACATCACCGGACCGCCGCCCAGGTCCTTGGCCTGAAGGACGGAGACCGCGACGACGGCCGCGACCGCTCCGGCGACGACGGCGCAGGCGAGTACCAGCAGCGGGATGGCGCCCGTACGGCCCTTGTCGGCGCCCGTGCCTGTCCGGGGAAGGCGAAGGCCCTCAAGCGGCGACCGCGGGCGCGGGGTGCGGATGTCGGGAAGTTCGAGGGAGGTGACCACCGACAGGGAGGCGGCGAACAGACCGGCCGCGACGTACGAGGCGAGGGCCACCTGGTGCTGGGCGAACCAGGCGACGCCTGTCCCCAGCAGGTTGTTCACCAGCGACACGACGACGAGCACCGCGGCGGCCAGCGGGACCGCGACGAATCCCGTGCGCAGCGACAGGCGCCGCAGCGCGTCCATGTGGTCCGGCAGAGGGCGTACGGTCGCGCCCTCCAGGGGCGGCGCGGGCAGCAGTGCGGGCGCCGCGCTCTCGCGGCACACCGTCCAGAAGCGCTCGGCCACACCGGTCAGGAAGGCGGTGACCAGCAGGACCGCGAGCGCGTTGTCCGGGGTCCAGTCGATCCACAGCGGGGCGACGATCAGCAGGGCAGCCCGCAGTCCGTCCGCGCCGACCATGGTCCAGCGGCGGTCGAGGGGGCCCTCCTGGGACGTCAGCGCGCTGAGCGGGCCGAGCAGGACGGCCCCGAAGAGCAGGGTGGCAAGGAGCCGCGCGCCGAAGACGGCCGCGATCGCGAACGCCACGCCCCGGTAGCCACCGCCGAAGGAGCCGACGGCGATGGCCGCCTGGAGGGCCAGCGCGACCAGGACGAGCAGGGCAAGGAAGTCGCCGACACCGCCGACGAGCTGGGCACTCCACAGCCGCTTCAGCTGCGGCCGGCGCAGCAGAGCGTGGACGGCGCGCTCGCGGGAATCGGCGACCAGGGCGTCGTCGGGGGCCGGGTGGTGGGCCGTTGGCTGCTCGGCTCGCGTCATGCTTTCAGCCTATCGGCAGCCGCGGACAGCCCGGGGCAGCCGTCCGAACGTACGCCCGCCCCGACACCAAACTGATGCCTGAGCGGGCTCCGTGCGCTCGGCCCACGACGTGTCCGGTCCGCGCAACCGGCGCGGACCGCACGCTCACTCCTCGGCCGCGTCCTCCGGCGCCGCCGTCCTCGCGACGGCGGTCTTCCTCGCCGTCGTCTTCGCGGCCGCCGTCTTCTTCGCGGTGGTCTTCTTCGCGGTGGTCTTCTTCGCGGCCGTCTTCTTCGCCGCCGTCTTCTTGGCCGGCGCCTTCTTGGCGGCGGTCTTCTTGGCGGCGGTCTTCTTCGCCGTCTTCTTGGCGGGTGCCTTAGCGCGCTTCTCCGCGAGCAGCTCGAAGCCGCGCTCCGGGGTGATCGCCTCGATGCTGTCGCCGGAACGCAGGGTCGCGTTGGTCTCGCCGTCGGTGACGTACGGCCCGAAGCGACCGTCCTTGACGACGACGGGCTTGCCGCTGACCGGGTCCTCGCCCAGCTCCTTCAGCGGCGGCTTCGCGGCCGCACGGCCACGCTGCTTGGGCTGGGCGTAGATCGCCAGCGCCTCCTCCAGCGTGATCGTGAAGAGCTGGTCCTCGGACTGCAGCGACCGCGAGTCCGTGCCCTTCTTCAGGTACGGCCCGTAGCGCCCGTTCTGCGCGGTGATCTCCACGCCCTCCGCGTCCGTGCCGACGATTCGCGGCAGGGACATCAGCTTGAGCGCGTCGTCGAGGGTCACCGTGTCCAGGGACATCGACTTGAACAGCGAGGCCGTGCGCGGCTTGATCGCGTTCTTGCCCGTCTTCGGGGTGCCCTCGGGGAGGATCTCCGTGACGTACGGACCGTAGCGGCCGGCCTTGGCCACGATCGGCCGGCCCGTCCCCGCGTCGGTGCCCAGCGGGCGCTCGCCGCTCGGCTGGGCGAGCAGTTCCTCGGCCAGCTCGACGGTCAGCTCGTCGGGTGCCAGGTCGGCCGGAATGTCGGCGCGCTGGTGCTGTTCGGTGTCCTTCTCGCCACGCTCGATGTAGGGGCCGTAGCGGCCGACCCGCAGCACGATGTCGTGTCCGACGGGGAACGACGACACCTCGCGCGCGTCGATCGCGCCCAGGTCGGTCACCAGTTCCTTGAGGCCGCCGAGGTGGTCCCCGTCGCCGTTCCCGGCATCCGCGGCGCCGCCCGCACCCGTGCCCTCGCCGAAGTAGAACCGCTTCAGCCACGGCACGGCCTTCGCCTCGCCGCGGGCGATGCGGTCGAGGTCGTCCTCCATCCGGGCGGTGAAGTCGTAGTCGACGAGCCGCCCGAAGTGCTTCTCCAGAAGGTTGACCACGGCGAAGGACAGGAAGGACGGAACCAGCGCCGTGCCCTTCTTGAACACATAGCCGCGGTCGAGGATCGTGCCGATGATCGACGCGTACGTGGACGGACGGCCGATCTCGCGCTCCTCCAGCTCCTTGACCAGCGATGCCTCGGTGTAGCGGGCCGGGGGCTTGGTGGAGTGACCGTCGGCGGTGATCTCCTCGGCGGTCAGCGCGTCGCCCTCGGCGACCTGCGGCAGCCTGCGCTCGCGGTCGTCCAGCTCGGCGTTCGGGTCGTCCGCGCCCTCGACGTACGCCTTCAGGAAGCCGTGGAAGGTGATCGTCTTGCCGGACGCGCTGAACTCGGCGTCCCGGCCGTCGGCCGCGGTGCCGCCGATCCTCACCGTGACCGAGTTACCGGTCGCGTCCTTCATCTGGGAGGCGACGGTCCGCTTCCAGATCAGCTCGTAGAGCTTGAACTGGTCACCGGTCAGACCCGTCTCCGCCGGGGTGCGGAAACGATCACCCGAAGGCCGGATCGCCTCGTGCGCCTCCTGGGCGTTCTTGACCTTGGCGGCGTAGGTGCGCGGCTGCGCGGGCAGGTAGCCGGCGCCGTACAGCTGTGTGACCTGGGCGCGGGCGGCGGCGACCGCCGTGTCCGACAGGGTTGTGGAGTCCGTACGCATGTACGTGATGAAGCCGTTCTCGTACAGCTTCTGCGCGATCTGCATGGTGGCCTTCGCGCCGAAGCCGAGCTTGCGGCTGGCCTCCTGCTGCAGTGTCGTCGTACGGAACGGCGCGTACGGCGAGCGACGGTACGGCTTGGACTCGACCGACCGGACCGAGAACCGCGTGTTCTCCAGGGCGGCGGCCAGCGCGCGGGCGTTCTGCTCGTCGAGGTGAAGGGTGTTCGCGCTCTTCAGCCCGCCCAGCGAGTCGAAGTCCCGGCCCTGGGCGACCCGCATGCCGTCGACCGACGCGAGCCGTGCCACCAGGGTCGACGGATCGGACGCGTCGCCGGCGCGGCCGGTGCCGAAGGTGCCGGTCAGGTCCCAGTACTCGGCGGAACGGAACGCCATGCGCTCCCTCTCCCGCTCCACGACGAGCCGGGTCGCCACGGACTGGACGCGGCCGGCCGACAGGCGCGGCATGACCTTCTTCCACAGGACCGGCGAGACCTCGTAGCCGTAGAGGCGGTCGAGGATGCGCCGGGTCTCCTGGGCGTCGACGAGCCGCTGGTTCAGCTCGCGCGGATTGCGGACGGCCTGCTGGATCGCGTCCTTGGTGATCTCGTGGAAGACCATCCGCTTGACCGGGACCTTGGGCTTCAGCACCTCCTGGAGGTGCCAGGCGATGGCCTCGCCCTCGCGGTCCTCATCGGTGGCGAGGAAGAGCTCGTCGGAATCCCGCAGCAGATCCTTGAGCTTCTTGACCTGCGCCCTTTTGTCGGCGTTGACGACATAGATCGGCTGGAAGTCGTGTTCGACGTCCACACCGAGCCGGCGCACCTCGCCGGTGTACTTCTCGGGCACCTCCGCGGCGCCGTTCGGAAGGTCGCGGATGTGCCCGACGCTCGCCTCGACGGTGTAGCCGGGGCCGAGGTAGCCCTTGATCGTCTTCGCCTTGGCAGGCGACTCGACGATGACGAGTCGGCGGCCGCCCTGTGCGGTCTCGCTGGTCGGGGACAACTTCGCTCTTCTCTCCGGTCGGCTGGGCCTCCCCAGGCCTTCTTCCCGGGGTGGGGTCGTTCTTTCCCGGCTCGCTCGCCTCCGGGGTGCTGCGGCCGATGTCGACAAGGCGATCGCGCCCAGCCCTTGGGGCTGAAGCGCCTTCGCCCTCTCGACACCGGCGCGTCCGTTCGGCTCACTCGCTGGTGACGCTGCGGAGTGTGACGGTACATCCCGCCCCCGTGTCAAACGGGAAAAGCCCGCAACGGCCACTCGAACGGTAACCCGACTACCGGCATTCCTGCCGCCTGGACTGGCGAGCAGCCCTTCCGGCCCTGTCCGGAGGGTGATCTCCCGGTTACTGGAGCCCCGGCCGCCCGGCGATCGGGAACGTCACGTCACAGGCGCATGAAGCACCACACGCCCGCGGCGAGCGCGGCCACCGCGGCGAGGCTCGCGAGGGCGGCGGATGCGACGGGGCTCACACCTTCGGCGACGGGTTCGCGACCGCGCAGCCGCGTCGCCGTCCAGATCAGCAGCCCACCACCGAAGAGGGCGAACACCGTTCCCGCGAAGATCGCCGGTCCGCTCTCCATGTCCCGTTCCTCCTGTTCCTGGGCCGTCCAGCGACGGGAGGCTGACACGCGCGGACGGCAAAGTGGCGAACCCGGGGTGAACGTGCGACGGACGACCTTCCATGCGTCGGCCGCGCACCGCCTCGCGGGCGACGACCCTACGCCGCGGCCGGCGCCCCGTCGCACCAAGGCGGCTGGAACTCGCCGTCACGCCGTCCTCCCGCCGTCCATTCTTTCCCCGCCGATCACGGCAGGTGGATCGAGTACGGGACATGACGTACCGCCACTCGTCGCTGCGGTCCCTCCCGGGTCGGTGCGACGCGTAGACGCCTGAGCCCGAAAGGGCGTCAGCCGCGAGCAGGCGTCCGGGCGGGCCGGCACGCCACGCCCCGGCTACCGCGCAGGCTCCAGAAAGCCCTGTTCGACCAGCATCCGGATCTGAGCGGGCGTCCGGTCGCGCAGCAACACTGGATCCTCGCCGACCAGTTGGGCGATGGCGTCGAGGATCCGCCCCGCGCTCAGCGAGCCGTCGCACACACCGGCGAAGCCCGCACCGACCGTGTCCACCTTGGTGGCACGGCGCATTCCGCGGTTCTGGCGCAGCACCACGTGCTCCGGGTCCTCGGCGCCGGGCAGTCCGACCTGCTCCTGGACGACCTCGGCGGCGAGCCTGAAGTGCCCCGCGAGCAGCGCCGCGTCGTCGTGCGCCCGCAGATAGTCGATGCGGTCGAAGTACGCGCGGATCGTGTCCCCGATCGGCTGTTCGACCGGATGCGGCCACTCCTCGACCGTGATGTTGGGCTCGGCGGCCTCCGTCCGGTGCAGCGCGATCCAGCCGAAGCCGACCGCCCGTACCTTGCGTGCCTCGAACTCGTCCAGCCACGCGTCGTACCGCGCCTGGTACTCGGCGGTGTCATCGCGGTGGTCGCCCGCGTCCCGCAGCCACAACTCCGCGTACTGCGTGATGTCCTGGACCTCGCGCTGCACGATCCAGGCATCGCAGCCGCGTGGTACCCACGAGCGCAGCCGGTCCTGCCAGTCCTCCCCCTCCACGTGCTGCCAGTTGGCGAGGAACTGCGCGAACCCGCCCTCGTTCAGCCGCTCCCCCGACTGCTGAACGAGCGTCCGGCACAGATCGTCCCCGCCCATGCCGCCGTCGCGATAGATGAGACGGGCGCCGGGCGAGATCACGAACGGCGGGTTGGAGACGATCAGGTCGAACGACTCCTCGTCGCGGATCGGCTCGAAGAGCGAACCCCGGCGCAGATCTGCGGCCGGGGCGCCGGACAGCGCCAGCGTGAGCGCGGCGATGTGCAGGGCACGCGGGTTGACGTCGGTCGCCGTCACCCGCGTGGCGTGCCGGGCGGCATGCAGCGCCTGGATGCCGGAGCCGGTGCCGAGGTCGAGGGCGGAGCCGACGGGGGTGCGGACGGTGATTCCCGCGAGCGTGGTGGAGGCGCCGCCGACCCCCAGGACGACTCCTTCGTCCCGGCTGCCGATGCCGCCCGCCCCGCCGACCGCGCAGCCGAGGTCGGAGACGATGAACCAGTCCTCGCCGCCGGGTCCGCCGTACGGCCGGACGTCCACGGTCGCGGCGACCTCGTCCCCGCCGGTGCGGACGAGCCAGCCGGCGTCCACGCACGCGTCGACGGGCAGGACGCCTGTCACACGCGCCTGCGCAACGGGTTGTTGCAGCAGGAACAGCCGTACGAGCGACTCCAACGGCGTGTCCCCGCGTGTGGCCCGGAGCGCAGGCACGGTCTCGCTCCGCGCGAGCGCCGCGTACGCGGGCGCCCCGAGCAGGTCGAGGAGCCCGTCGGCAGTGAAGGAGGCCGCGAGGAGGGCGTCCCGCAGTCGCAGGGTGACATCGGCGCGGTCGGTGGACGGCAGCGTGGCCGGACTGGAGTTGCTCACGCCCCCCATTGTGGCGTGGGCAGGCGTTCGACGCGCCGCTCAGCCGGCCGTCGGCGAGGCCGAGGCGGACGCGGCCTTGCAGCTCGCCTGCTGCGACATCGCCTCCCCGACATCACCCGCCTCCAGCTCCTTCAGCGCGTCGTTCCCGCTCTTGCTCAGCGTGTCGAGCTTGGTCGCGATCCCCTTGAGACCGTCGGCGAACTTCGCCTGGTCCTTCGTGTCGAGCCCGTCCACCTGCTTCTGCAGATCGCCATAGGCGGTGGCGATGCCGTTGAGCTCCTGGACGGCGTTCTTCTGCTTCGTCGCACCGTTGCCGACGTCCGGCGCGCCCGCCTTTTCGACGGCCGCTCCGATCGCCCGGTAGGCGTCGGCCATGTCCCGGAAGGCCTGGGAGTCGGTCTTCTGGACCTGCTCCGGCGTGCTGTTGTCCGAGGTCTCCTTCTGGATCGCGGCGCTGGCGGCCGCGATCTTCTTGGCCTGCGGCTGCACCGCGACGCACACCTGCTTGGCCCAGGAGACCAGCTTGTCGTCGACTGCGCCGCTGCCGCTGGTGCATCCCGACAGCGCCAGTACCAGTACCGCACCGCCGGACAGTGCGACCGCGAGCTTCTTGTTCACCGGATCGGTCCCTTCCATGGCTCTCTCGGCCCCGGAACATACACGCCAACCGGTTCACAGCCGCATGCCGAATATTACTTATCTCAGCTGTTGCGATGATTTGCATCAGGCGAGAGAAGGCTCACGAAGGAGGCCCGAACACGGACAGGGCGGGCACACGGCATCTCGAAGAGTGCCGTGTGCCCGCCCGTCGACCCGTACCTGACCAGGTGGAAGTACGGGTGCTGCCGAAGCGGCTAGGAAACCACCGCCGGATCCGCCGACTTGGACACCTTCTCGGCGTTGTCTTCGTCACCCACGGCGATCCCGCGGCGCTTGGAGATGTAGACCGCCACCACGATCACCAGGATCGCGAGCACGGCGATCAGGATCCGCACGGCGAGACTCTTGTCACTGCCGTACGAGAACTTGATGACCGCGGGCGCGATGAGCAGCGACACCAGGTTCATCACCTTCAGCAGCGGGTTGATCGCCGGTCCCGCGGTGTCCTTGAAGGGGTCGCCGACCGTGTCGCCGATCACCGTCGCGGCATGCGCCTCGCTGCCCTTGCCCCCGTGGTGGCCGTCCTCCACGAGCTTCTTGGCGTTGTCCCAGGCACCGCCCGAGTTGGCGAGGAACACCGCCATCAGCGTGCCGGTGCCGATCGCGCCCGCCAGGTACGCGCCGAGCGCACCGACACCGAGCGTGAACCCGAGGGCGATGGGTGCCATGACGGCGAGCAGGCCGGGTGTGGCCAGTTCCCTGAGGGCGTCCTTGGTGCAGATGTCGACGACCTTGCCGTACTCCGGCTTCTCCGTGTAGTTCATGATCCCGGGCTTCTCCCGGAACTGCCGCCGCACCTCGAAGACCACCGCGCCCGCGGACCGCGACACCGCGTTGATCGCCAGACCCGAGAAGAGGAAGACGACCGCGGCGCCCACGATGAGGCCGACCAGGTTGTTGGGCTGGGAGATGTCCATGACCAGGTTCAACGGCCCGCCGTTCCCGACCTTCTCGCCCACGTCCTGCGCGGCCGTGGTGATCGCGTCGCGGTACGAGCCGAAGAGCGCCGAGGCCGCGAGGACGGCGGTGGCGATGGCGATGCCCTTGGTGATCGCCTTGGTGGTGTTGCCCACCGCGTCCAGGTCGGTCAGCACCTGCGCGCCGGAGCCCACCACGTCGCCGGACATCTCGGCGATGCCCTGCGCGTTGTCGGAGACCGGACCGAAGGTGTCCATGGCGACGATCACGCCGACCGTGGTGAGCAGGCCCGTACCGGCCAGCGCCACCGCGAAGAGCGCGAGCATGATCGACGTACCGCCGAGCAGGAACGCCCCGTACACGCCGAGCCCGATCAGCAGCGCGGTGTAGACGGCCGACTCCAGACCCACGGAGACGCCGGCGAGCACCACGGTGGCGGGGCCGGTCAGCGAGGTCTTGCCGATGTCCCGCACCGGACGGCGGTTCGTCTCGGTGAAGTAGCCGGTCAGCTGCTGGATCAGGGCGGCGAGCACGATGCCGATGGCCACCGCCACCAGCGCGAGGATCCGGGGATCCCCGTCCTTGGCCCGGATCGCCGCGTCGGAGATGCCCTTGAGGTCGGCGTACGACGACGGCAGATACGTGAACACGGCCACCGCAACCAGCGCCAGCGAGATCACCGCGGAGATGAAGAAGCCGCGGTTGATGGCGGACATGCCGCTGCGGTCGGCGCGGCGCGGGGCCACCGCAAAGATGCCGATCATCGCGGTCACCACCCCGATGGCGGGCACGATCAACGGGAACGCCAGTCCCGAGTCGCCGAACGCCACCTTGCCGAGGATCAGCGCGGCGACGAGTGTCACGGCGTACGACTCGAAGAGGTCGGCTGCCATACCTGCACAGTCGCCGACGTTGTCGCCCACATTGTCGGCGATGGTCGCGGCATTGCGCGGGTCGTCCTCCGGAATGCCCTGCTCGACCTTGCCGACCAGGTCGGCGCCGACGTCGGCGGCCTTGGTGAAGATGCCGCCGCCGACACGCATGAACATGGCGATCAGCGCCGCGCCCAGGCCGAAGCCCTCCAGGACCTTCGGCGCGTCCGCCGCGTACACGAGCACCACGCAGGAGGCGCCCAGCAGACCGAGCCCCACCGTGAACATGCCGACGACGCCACCCGTGCGGAAAGCGATCTTCATGGCCTTGTGTGAGACGGCGGTGAGATCCTTTTCCGGCTCGCCTTCCGCCGGCGTCGCTTCGCGCGCCGCCGCAGCAACCCGCACATTGCTCCGCACGGCGAGCCACATGCCGATATAGCCGGTGGCCGCCGAGAACGCCGCTCCGATCAGGAAGAACACCGATCGTCCGGCGCGCTGATTCCAGTCGTCCGCGGGCAGCAGCATGAGCAGGAAGAACACGACCACGGCGAATACGCCGAGCGTGCGGAGCTGCCGGGCCAGATAGGCGTTCGCGCCTTCCTGCACGGCTGCCGCGATCTTCTTCATGCTGTCGGTGCCCTCGTTCGCCGCGAGCACCTGCCGGACCAGGGTCCCGGCGACCACGAGGGCCGCCAGGGCGACAACCCCGATGACCACCACGATCAGTCGGTTGCTGTCGGTCAGTACTGCGGCTGCGAGGGTTGTGGGGTGATCAAACTGTTGAGGGGTAGAAAGCCCCGCCATTCGTCCTCCTTGACGCTTGGGCTGAGCTCAAGATGTGGACGGATTGTAGGGACCGGAACCTGATCAAAACAGTGCTCGGTAAACGGAATTGGCCTTCACCTGCTCTTCAGCAAAAGATCGCACGCGCGCCACAGAACCCGAAAGAGGTAATGCCTCAAAACCATTGACCGGGTGGGCACTTGATCAAATCATCGCGCGATCGATCGTGAAGCAATTCACGAATTTGTGCGACTGGACAAAAAGTAGGGCCCTGCACAGGCAGGGCCCTACAAAACCGTGCAAAAAGCACGAGGAGGGGGCGTACGAGGAAGGTCAGGCGGAGAGCGTGGCGGGCGGCACGGTCGGCCAGCTCATCCTGATCCGTCCGCCGCTCTCCCCGGCGGTGACCTCGACGTCGTCGACGAGACCGCTGATGACCGCGAGGCCCATCTCGTCCTCTTCGGCTTCCGCGTCCGCGTCGCCGGCGCCCGGGGTACCCGGCGTTCTCGCGCCGAGCACCGCATGTGGCGCCTCGTCGCCGACCTCGATGGAGAACTGCTTCTCCTCCTCGGTCAGCAGCACCCGCACCGGCGCCGAGATGCCGTTGCTCTGGTGCAGTCCGACAGCCCGGGTGCAGGCCTCGCCGACGGCCAGCCTGACCTCGTCGAGTACGGCCTCCTCCACTCCAGCCCGGCGCGCCACCGCGGCCGCCACGAGTCGGGCGGTCCTGACATGTTCTGGCAGCGCGCTGAAGAGGAGTTCAACGGTGGCCATGCATCCCCCTCGGAACTTCGGGCGTGCGGTCAGGGGGCCAGGCCGCAAAGGCCCGGTCCCCGTCTCTTGCTTCTGCCGTCCGGGCACTGCGGCCCGGGAACGGGGTCAGTCGGTGGCCGCCACCGCTTCCTCGACCGAGGTGTGAATGGGGAACACCTTGGTGAGACCGGTAATGCGGAAGATCTTGAGAATGCGCTCCTGGTTGCACACCAGCCGCAGGGACCCCTCATGGGCCCGAACGCGCTTCAAGCCGCCCACCAGCACGCCGAGCCCGGTGGAGTCGAGGAAGTCCACGCCCTCCATGTCGACGACGAGGTGGAAATTCCCGTCGTTCACCAGCTCGACCAGCTGCTCGCGCAGCTTGGGCGCGGTATATACGTCGATTTCGCCACCGACCTCGACGACCGTACGATCGCCGACGGTACGGGTCGACAGGGACAGGTCCACGGATCCTCCAGCACCTTGCTATCGAGCGGTCGCCCCACGGAACATCTCGGCAGAGCCCCAGGACGGTTCGCCAGCCGCGATGGCATTCAATCACTTACCGGCAGGCGTGCACGACGCCTTGACCCCATTGTCCGTCACGCCAGTGACACACTCGGTGCCGATGGCCAAGAATCACCGATCCGATCGCCCCCTGTCGGGCCCCGTGTCCCGCGTCTCGCCGAGCACGGTCCTGGACCGGCTCGCCTCGGGACCGAGCCGGGCTGCGCGCATCACTCATACGGAGCACTTGCCCCCGAGAGAGGGCCGCCATGCCGTCTGGCCGGACCGGATCCGTTCCGAGGTCATAGCCGCCGTGCAGGCCGCCGGTATCGAGCACCCTTGGGCCCACCAGGCGCTCGCCGCCGAGCACGCGCTGGACGGCAGCTCGGTCGTCGTCGCCACGGGCACGGCGTCGGGCAAGTCGCTCGCCTACCTCGCACCGGTGCTCTCCCGTCTGCTGGACGGCTCGGAGGCCCCGAACGGCCGCGGCGCGACCGCCCTCTACCTCGCCCCGACCAAGGCACTCGCGGCGGATCAATGCCGATCCGTGAAGAAACTTTCACAACCCTTGGGCACGGCGATCCGCCCAGCGGTGTACGACGGCGACACACCGCCCGAAGAACGCGAATGGGTGCGTCAGTACGCCAACTACGTCCTCACCAACCCCGACATGCTGCACCGCGGCATATTGCCCTCACATCCACGCTGGTCCTCCTTCCTGCGCGCCCTGAAGTACGTCGTCATCGACGAGTGCCACACCTACCGGGGAGTCTTCGGCTCCCACGTCGCCCAGGTCCTGCGCCGCCTGCGGCGTCTGTGCGCCCGCTACGGCGCCTCGCCCGTCTTCCTGCTGGCCTCCGCGACCGCCGCCGAGCCCTCGGTGGCGGCACGCCGTCTCACCGGCCTCCCCGTCGTCGAGGTCGCCGACGACGCCTCCCCGCGCGGCGAGCTGGTCTTCGCCCTGTGGGAACCCCCGCTCACCGAGCTGCACGGCGAGAAGGGGGCGCCCGTCCGGCGTACGGCCACCGCCGAGACGGCCGACCTGCTGACCGACCTGGCCGTGCAGGGCGTCCGCTCGGTCGCCTTCGTCCGCTCGCGCCGCGGCGCCGAGCTGATCTCGGTCATCGCCCAGGAGCGCCTCGCCGAGGTCGACCGCTCCCTGGCCCGGCGCGTGGCCGCCTACCGCGGCGGCTACCTTCCCGAGGAGCGCCGCGCCCTGGAACGCGCCCTGCACTCCGGAGAACTCCTCGGCCTCGCCGCCACCACCGCCCTCGAGCTCGGAGTCGACGTCTCGGGCCTGGACGCCGTCCTCATCGCGGGCTACCCGGGGACGCGGGCGTCGTTGTGGCAGCAGGCGGGCCGCGCCGGCCGCGCGGGACAGGGTGCCCTCGCGGTGCTGGTCGCCCGGGACGACCCGCTGGACACGTTCCTCGTCCACCACCCCGAGGCCCTCTTCGATCAGCCGGTGGAGTCCACCGTCCTCGACCCGGACAACCCGTATGTCCTGGCGCCCCATCTGTGCGCGGCGGCGGCGGAGCTCCCGCTGACGGAGGAGGACCTGGAGCTCTTCGGTCCCGCCTCCGAGGAGCTGCTCCCGCAGCTGGAGGCCGCGAAGCTGCTGCGCCGCCGGACGAAGGCCTGGCACTGGACCCGCCGGGAACGGGCCGCCGACCTCACGGACATCCGCGGGGAGGGCGGGCGTCCCGTCCAGGTCGTGGAGGCGGGCACCGGACGACTGCTCGGCACGGTCGACGCGGGCTCCGCACACACGACGGTGCACGAGGGCGCGGTCCATCTGCACCAAGGCCGCACGTATCTGGTGCGGGAGCTCGACCTGGAGGACTCCGTGGCCTTGGTCGAGGAGGCCGACCCGCCCTACTCAACGGTCGCCCGCGACACGACGTCCATCTCCGTCCTGGAAACGGACGTCGAGATCCCCTGGGGCGAAGGCCGGCTGTGCTACGGCTCGGTGGAGGTCACCAACCAGGTCGTCTCCTTTCTGCGTCGGCGTGTCATCACCGGTGAAGTGCTGGGCGAGACGAAACTCGACCTCCCTCCTCGTACGCTGCGCACCCGCGCCGTGTGGTGGACGGTCACCGAGGACCAACTGGACGAGGCCCGGATCACGCCGGAGATCCTCGGCGGCGCCCTGCACGCCGCCGAACACGCCTCGATCGGCATGCTCCCGCTCTTCGCCACCTGCGATCGCTGGGACATCGGAGGCGTCTCCGTCCCGCTCCACCCGGACACCCTCCTGCCCACGGTCTTCGTCTACGACGGCCACCCGGGCGGCGCGGGCTTCGCGGAGCGCGCCTTCCACACGGCCGGCACCTGGCTGACCGCCACCCGCCAGGCCATCGCGTCCTGCGAGTGCGAGGCGGGCTGTCCGTCCTGCATCCAGTCCCCCAAGTGCGGCAACGGCAACGATCCGCTGCACAAGAGGGGGGCCGTGCGGCTCCTCACGGTGCTCTTGCGCGGGACGCCCGAGGAGACGGGGGACAGGACGGGAAGCCCGGAGGGCGTGGAAGTCGGCGCGGGGACTCCGGACGCGAAGGAGAACGAGGCGGAGGCTATGGACGAGAAGGAGAACGAGGAGAGGGGTTCGCGCGTCCGTCCTGCGCCGCCGGTCCCGCCGGGCCCGCCCTCGCCCTGACCTCGGCGGTGAAGGGTCCCGAGGCCGAGGCCGCCGTGACGTCGGAGACCTCGCCCACGACCGAGCACCGCACGAGCCGGCTGCCCTGGGCCACCGCGATACGCCTCGCCGTGTCACATGCCTTCCCCTTCCCCTCCGTCCAGTGGTCGGCCGCCGCCAGCGCCGCCAGGTCGGCCGCACCGGCCGCACGATGCCGGGCCAGCACGGCCTCCCCCTGCGCCAGAAGCACCCCGAACACAGCACACAGAGCGCCGACCGCGCCTACGCACCACACCGTCGCCGAGCCTCGGTCGCCGGCCGGTCGACGCCCCGACAGCAGCGCCCTCAGCAGCTGAGGGAACCTCACCGCTCCCTCCTGGCATCTCACCGCTCCACCCCCGTTCTCCGCCCATCGCCTCTCCGGGCCCCACACCCCTTCATCGGTCGGCCCCCACCCGGCGGTTCATGTCTCCTCACCGATTCACCCCCACGGTGTCCTCGGCCAACGCCACCGCCTCATGGCGCAGTTCGAGCGGCAGTGCGTCCGGACCCGGGGGGTGGGCGACCACCAGCACATGCACGAGATCGCCCTGCCGGGTCACCGTCACCCTCGCTCCCTCGGGCGCGGCCTGCCGGACCACCTCCTCGACCACGCTCGACGGCTCCTGCCGCGCCGCGGCCCGGGCCCCCGCCCGGGCCGCGTCCACGCACTGGATCTGCGCGGACGCGGTCAACAGGGCCCACACAAGGGCCATGGCGAAGAGCACCAGTGCGGGCAGGACGACCGCGGTCTCCGCCGTCACGAATCCGCGGTCTTGGCCTGCTCCGGACTCGCCGTGGTCCCGCGCCCCGTCACATCCGGACATTGAGCGCCCGCTTCACGATGTCCTGCAGTTCCCCACTGACCTGCCCGCTCGTCACCACCTTGTAGAGGACCGCCGCAAAGGCCACCGCGGCGATGATCCCCATCGCGTACTCGGATGTGACCATGCCCACCTCCTCGCGCATCGCCTCCCGTACCCGGCGTACCAGTCCACGCACCCGGCCCCGTACTCGTACCGCCTTACCCATGCCGACCCCCATGAGGTTCTCGTACCGTCGATCTGTCTGATTCAAATTGCTTGAATGGGTTTGCTTGAATCGCTTGCTCGATTCGGTTCGTCAGGCTCGGTCGGTCATCCGCCACCTCCTCGCAGCAGCCCTCCAGCGAGCCCGATCAC
>NZ_JAYWVC010000310.1:0-6792 GCF_036281785.1 Streptomyces chiangmaiensis
TCGCCGGCATGTGGTCGAGCCGCCGCAGGATCACGCCCTCCCGCAGCGCCCACGGGCAGATCTCGACGGTCTCCACGCCGAACAGGTCCATCGCGCCCTCCGCGACCAGCGCCCCGGCGAGGAGCTGCCCCGCGCGGCCGTCGGAGACGCCCGGCAGGTCCGAGCGCTCCGCGGCCGTCATCCCGGTGAGCCGCGGTACCCACGCCTCCAGGGACTGCCGTTTCAGATCGCGCTGCACGTACAGTCCCTCGGCGGACCGTGCCGCCCCGGCGAGGCGGGCGAGCTGCTTGAACGTCTTGGACGTGGCGACCACGTGATCGGGCGCACCGAAGCGGCTGAACTCGCCGACGGTCCGCGCGATCTCCGTCCGCACATGGCGGCGCAGCGCCTTCACATCGGCCGGGTCCGGCGGATCGCCCGGCAGCCAGCCCGCGGTGAGCCGCCCTGCACCCAGCGGCAGCGACACCGCGGCGTCGGGCTCCTCGTCGATGCCGTAGGCGATCTCCAGCGAGCCGCCGCCGATGTCCAGGACGAGCAGCTTGCCCGCCGACCAGCCGAACCAGCGGCGGGCCGCGAGGAAGGTCAGCCGCGCCTCCTCCGCACCGGTCAGCACCTGCAACTCGACGCCGGTGGCGTCCTTGACCCGGGCCAGGACCTCGTCCGCGTTGCTCGCCTCGCGCACCGCGGAGGTCGCGAACGGCAGGATTTCCACGACACCCTTGTCCTCGGCCGCCTGGAGGGCGTCGAGGATCACGGCGATGAGCTTGTCAACGCCGTCGCCTCCGATGGCCCCGGTGCACTCGAGGAGTTGGGCGAGCCGCAGATCGGCCTTGTGCGAGTGCGCGGGCAGCGGGCGCGCGCCGGGGTGGGCATCCACCACCAGCAGATGCACCGTGTTCGAACCCACGTCGAGGACACCGAGTCTCATGTACGGAACGCTACTGCCACTGCGACGATCCTCCGTCCCCGATGCGGGCCGGAGCCACTTACCCTGGATGCGTGCCAAAGACGAAAAAGGCGAAGTCCGACAAATCCTCCAAGGGGTCGAAGGATTCGCAGGCGAAGGCGTCCACGTCGAGGAAGGTCCCGAAGGTGCGCGACGAGAAGGGACTCGACTTCGCCCGCGCGTGGGTGGAGTTTCCGGATCCGGCCGACGACGAGCAGGTCTTCCGGTGCGATCTGACATGGCTGACCTCGCGCTGGAACTGCATCTTCGGGAGCGGCTGCCAGGGCATCCAGGCGGGCCGCGCGGACGACGGGTGCTGCTCGCTCGGAGCGCACTTCTCGGAGGAGGACGACGAGAAGCGGGTGGCCGAGCACGTGGCACGGCTGACGCCGGAGATCTGGCAGAACCATGACGTGGGCATGGAGACCGGCTGGGTCGCGGAGGACGACGAGGGCTCCCGGCAGACCCGGCCGTACCAGGGGTCGTGCATCTTCCAGAACCGGCCCGGGTTCCCGGGCGGCGCCGGCTGTTCGCTGCACATCCTGGCGCTGCGGGAGGGTCGTGAACCGCTGGAGACCAAGCCTGACGTCTGCTGGCAGCTGCCGATCCGGCGGACGTACCAGTGGATCGAACGGCCCGACGACACCCGGGTGCTCCAGGTGTCCATCGGCGAATACGACCGCCGCGGCTGGGGGCCCGGCGGGCACGACCTGCACTGGTGGTGCACCTCGGCCACGTCGGCGCACGGCGCCGGCGAGCCGGTGTACGTCTCGTACCGGGCCGAGCTGACCGAGCTGATGGGCAAGGCGGGATACGACCGCCTGGGCGAGCTGTGCGAGCAGCGTCTGGCCTCGCAGTTGCCTCTGGTGGCACCGCACCCCGCGGATCCGGTGGACTGAGGCCGGCGCACGGCCGACGCCCCCCTCGCCCACGGTGACCGGGAGCCTACGAGGACGGGCTCGGGGCGCCGCTGTCGGTGGGCGGCGGGGGCGAGGACGGCGGGTCGGAGGGGGTCGGGTCGGTGGACGGGGGATCCGTCGGGGTCGGCTCGCTCGTCGTGGGGTCCGGGTCGGTCGGGGGCGGATCGCTCGGCGCGGGGTGGGAAGGGCCGGGAGGGTCCTGGGTGGGGCGAGGGTCTGGCGGGGGACCCGCCGTCCCGTACCCGTCGATCGTGACCACGGCGCCCGCGGGGGCCACGGCCACACGCGCGTGCCAGGGACCGACGGGCTCGCGCAGATGGTCCACGTGCACCCGGACAGTGAACGATTCGCCTGGGGCGAGCGTGCCGGAGGACCGGTTCATGTAGAGCCAGGAGGCCTTCGTGGACACGGACCAGCGCACCGGCGCGTCGCCCGACGCCGTCAGCGTGATGAGGCTGGTGGTGCCGTCGCTGTCGGCCACCACCTTCAGCTGCCCCTCCCCCGGTGTGCCCTTCCTCACCCCGACGACCTCGACCGAGACGTCCGCCGCGCGGCCGTCCTTGCCGAAGGAGCCGCCCGGTCTCGTGCTGGCGTTGCCCGCGTTCTCATAGCCGCCCGCGCCCTCGCCGCCGAGGGCGTCGGGGCCGTGGGCCTCGCGGGCGGTGGCCGGGCGTCCGTCGGTGCCCTCGCCGGTGAGGGGGCCGCGGTAGGCGGCCCACAGGGCGAGCACGGGGGCTGCGATCACGGTGGCGACGACCGTCGTCGTGACGGCACGCGCGCGCAGGCGGTCACGGCGGGCCGCATGGTCCTTGGGATCCATGGGGAAGCCGCGCCGGTCGAAGCGGGGAACGCTGCCCCGCACGCGCGGGGCGTGGGTCCGCGCGGCCCTGAGGGCCGCGCGGGGTGCCTCGAGGACGGGGAGCGCGGCGGGGGTGACGCTGGTGCCGGGCCAGGTGCCGGGAACCGCGCGCTCGGCGGTACGGCGGCAGCGCGGGCAGTCGTCCACATGGCGGACGAGTTCGCGGCGCAGCGTGGCGCTGAGGACGAGCCGGTGGTCGCCGGTGAGACGGGCGACGCTCGGGCAGGTGCCGGTCTCGACGACGGCGAGAGCGGCACGGGTGCGCTCGACCTCGCAGGCGGCCGAGGCGAGGAGCTCGCGCGCGACGGCAAGGTCCATGCCGAGCACCGCGGCGACCTCCGGCGCGGCGAGCTGGTGACGTACGGCGAGCTCGAGCGCCTCACGCTGCTCGGGGGTGGTGCCGGCGGCCTCGGGCCAGGCGAGGCGGGCGAGCTCCCGGCGCCGCTCCTTCTCGGTCTCCTCGGAGACGGGGGCGGCTCCGATCGCCCCGGCGGCCCGCCGGTCGGCGGCGACCTTGTACGCGCGGGGGCCGCCGTCGCGCCCAGCGGCATGGCCGGGCTGGCGGCGGCGCCGGGCCTCGGCGAGCCGGCGCAGACAGGACCAGCGCGCCAGGGCGTACAGCCAGGCTCGGCGGTCGTCGGTGGACTGCGGGCCACGCGTGCCGCGACGCTCGGCGAGCGCCAGCGCATCCCCCAGGGCTGCCGTCGCCGCGTCGTGATCGCACAGCACGGACAGGCAGTAGGTGAACAGGCCGTCCAGATAGGCGTCGTAACGCGCGGGCGGCCGCTGTGCCAGGGTGCGCGTGTGTGCGCCACGAGGCGCTCTGCCCCGCTTGCGCGAGTCTCCTCGCGCCGGGTGCGCGCCACTGGCGTGTGTGGAGATCTCCGGCCTGCTGCTCATCACCTGTGCGACCGTAGGCGCCGACAGGCGGTGCCTTCTTCCCCCTTAAGCACTTTTACTCCGTACGGGTGAAACGATCCCCCACAAGGAGACCGGAACGGTGCATTCCGCGACGCCGCGGCGGCGGCGGACCGGATACGAACACACCGCGCGCCGGGTCTCTCCCGGATGACCTGCGTCACAGCGGATCACCCCCTGGACGAGCGGCCGACCCGGCGCTGTCCCCGATGTCACCGGCCCCCGCTACGGTTCCGTCCATGGCTGCCCGTACGAAGACCACCAAGGACCGGCCGTCCTACCGCTGCACCGAGTGCGGCTGGCAGACGGCCAAGTGGCTCGGCCGCTGCCCCGAGTGCCAGGCCTGGGGCACGATCGAGGAGTACGGCTCGCCCGCCGTGCGGACGACGACGCCGGGCCGGGTGACGAGCTCCGCGCTGCCCATCGGCCAGGTCGACGGCCGGCAGGCGACCGCCCGCTCCACCGGGGTGCCCGAACTCGACCGCGTCCTCGGCGGCGGGATCGTGCCGGGCGCGGTCGTGCTGCTCGCCGGCGAGCCCGGGGTCGGCAAGTCCACCCTTCTGCTCGACGTCGCGGCCAAGGCAGCCGGCGACGAACACCGCACGCTGTATGTGACCGGCGAGGAGTCGGCGAGTCAGGTGCGCCTGCGCGCCGATCGCATCGGGGCCATCCACGACCACCTCTATCTCGCGGCGGAGACCGATCTCGCGGCGGTCCTCGGCCATTTGGACGCGGTGAAGCCCTCGCTCCTGATCCTCGACTCGGTACAGACCGTCGCCTCCCCCGAGATCGACGGCGCGCCCGGCGGCATGGCCCAGGTGCGCGAGGTCGCCGGGGCACTCATCCGGGCCTCGAAGGAGCGCGGCATGTCCACCCTGCTCGTGGGCCACGTCACCAAGGACGGCGCGATCGCGGGCCCGCGCCTGCTCGAGCACCTGGTGGACGTCGTCCTGCACTTCGAGGGCGACCGGCACGCGCGCCTGCGCCTCGTACGCGGCGTCAAGAATCGCTACGGCGCGACGGACGAGGTCGGCTGCTTCGAACTGCACGACGAGGGCATCACAGGCCTCGCCGATCCCAGCGGCCTGTTCCTGACCCGCCGCGACGAGCCGGTCCCCGGCACCTGTCTGACCGTCACGCTGGAGGGCCGCCGCCCCCTGGTGGCGGAGGTGCAGGCGCTGACCGTCGACTCGCAGATCCCCTCGCCGCGGCGCACGACGTCCGGTCTGGAGACCTCCCGCGTCTCGATGATGCTCGCCGTCCTGGAGCAGCGGGGCCGCATCAGCGCACTGGGGAAGAGAGACATCTACTCCGCGACCGTCGGCGGGGTGAAACTCTCCGAGCCGGCCGCCGACCTGGCGGTGGCGCTGGCACTGGCGAGCGCAGCGATCGACACCCCGCTGCCGAAGAACCTGGTGGCGATCGGTGAAGTGGGACTCGCGGGCGAGGTCAGAAGGGTCACGGGGGTCCAGCGCCGACTCACCGAAGCACACCGTCTGGGGTTCACGCACGCGCTCGTGCCGGGCGATCCGGGGAAGGTCCCGCCCGGCATGAAGGTGCTGGAAGTGGCGGACATAGGGGACGCCCTGCGGGTCCTTCCGCGCTCCCGTCGCCGAGAGGCCCCGCGGGAGGAGGAGGACCGCCGGTAGACTTTGCCCTGGTCTCGCCCGTCCGTACGAACCGAGTGTGCGACACGGGAGCGCCTGAAGAACCTGCGACCGGAGGAGTGCAGTGGCAGCCAACGACCGGGCGGCAGCTCCCGGAAAGTCCGGCGGGAGCTCCGGTGCCGATGGCCTGATGCGCGCCTCGCTGAGCGCCGTGGCGCCCGGCACGGCGCTGCGTGACGGGCTCGAGCGCGTGCTCCGGGGCAACACGGGCGGCCTGATCGTGCTCGGCTCGGACAGGACCGTCGAGATGATGTGCACGGGCGGTTTCGTCCTCGATGTCGAGTTCACGGCCACCCGGCTGCGGGAGCTGTGCAAGCTGGACGGCGCCCTCGTGCTCTCCTCGGACCTGTCGAAGATCCTGCGGGCCGGCGTCCAGCTGGTGCCGGACCCCACGATCCCCACGGAGGAGACGGGCACGCGCCACCGCACGGCGGACCGGGTGAGCAAGCAGGTCGGTTTCCCCGTGGTCTCCGTGTCCCAGTCGATGCGCCTGATCGCGCTGTACGTCGACGGGCAGCGCCGTGTCCTGGAGGACTCGGCGGCGATCCTGTCCCGCGCCAACCAGGCCCTGGCCACCCTGGAACGTTACAAACTCCGGCTGGACGAGGTGGCGGGCACCCTGTCCGCGTTGGAGATCGAGGACCTGGTGACGGTCCGGGACGTCTCCGCGGTGTCCCAGCGGCTGGAGATGGTCCGCCGTATCGCCACCGAAATCGCCGAGTACGTGGTGGAACTGGGCACGGACGGCCGTCTTCTCGCGCTTCAGCTGGACGAGTTGATCGCCGGCGTGGAGCCCGAGCGAGAGCTGGTGGTGCGGGACTACGTGCCCGAGCCCACCGCGAAGCGTTCCCGCACGGTCGAGGAGGCCCTCTCCGAGCTGGACGCGCTGAGCCACGCCGAGCTTCTCGAACTGCCCACGGTGGCACGCGCCTTGGGCTACACAGGCGCTCCCGAAACGCTCGACTCGGCGGTGTCCCCGCGCGGTTTCCGCCTGCTGGCGAAGGTCCCGCGGCTGCCCGGCGCCATCATCGACCGCCTCGTGGAGCACTTCGGCGGCCTGCAGAAGCTGCTCGCGGCGAGCGTGGACGACCTCCAGACGGTGGACGGCGTCGGCGAGGCCCGGGCCCGCAGCGTACGCGAGGGACTGTCGCGTCTGGCGGAGTCGTCCATCCTCGAGCGTTACGTCTAGTGCGGCCGGACCGCGCATCCGGGGACCCGCACGCCCGCCGGTCACCCTGCGGCGCGGACGGTCGCCCGGTGGGCTCCGCCCCGGATGCTCCGCCGCCGGCCGGATAAACCCGCTGGAAAGGCACCGCACCCCGCGTCTACGTTCGAGGGATGAGCACCCGCACCTTCCGCGTCACTGTCCGCGGCGCCTTCGACGGCCTCGACGACGGACAACGAGCCGAACTCCTGGCACGGGCCGCGGAGCACGACGTGCTCCGCGCGGCCTTCACGCCGGAGGGCCACCTCAGCTACGAC
>NZ_JAYWVC010000311.1:0-6752 GCF_036281785.1 Streptomyces chiangmaiensis
ATGCACCATGGCCGACCGGTCCGGCGGACCGAACGCACGGTCAACAGCGACTTCTCCATCGTCGCCCAGTACCAGGCCGAGTTCCGCGGGATCGCCGGTTACTACCAACTCGCGTTCAACCTCCACCAACTCGACCGGCTGAAGCATGTGATGCAGCGCTCCCTGGTCAAGACGCTCGCGCGGAAGTACCGCGTTCGCGTCCCCAGGATCTACCAGCGCTACCGGACCGTGCTGAAGACGGACCAAGGTCCCCGCCGGGGGCTACAGGTCACCGTCGAACGCGGTGAAGGGCGACCGCCGTTGGTGGCGCAGTGGGGCGGGGTCTCACTGAAGCGAAAGATCAGGATCGGCAGCCTCGACGATCACCCGACACAGGTGTGGAACAGCGGCCGCAGCGAAGTCGTCAAGCGCCTGCTCGCCGACACCTGCGAGATGTGCGGGTCCCATGACGGTGTCGAAGTGCACCACATCCGGCACCTGAAAGACCTGAACGTCCGGGGGCGGGCTCCCAAGCCCGCCTGGGCCCAGATGATGGCCGCGCGCCATCGGAAGACCCTGGTCGTCTGCCGTGTCTGCCACGAGGACATCCACTACGGCGGACGCCCCTCGCGGCAGAACTCATGAGAAGAAAAGGCACTGGAGAGCCGTGGTGCTCGGAAAGCGAGCATGCCCGGTTCGGTGGGGGGCCGTTGGAAAAGGGCCTGGTCACAGGCACCTCGCTGGCGGCCTACCCAACGGCCTGTCCGGTTCGGGAAGAGGCCGTCGGAAAAGGACCCGAGCCACGGGCACCTCGTCGGCGGCCTACTTCACTCGGCGGGAGGCCGCGCGGAACAGGACTCGCCCTCACGGCGAGCACCTCGCCGCGCGGCCGACCCAACGTCCTGGCTGGCCGGATGTCGAAGGCTCCACCGCCGCTACGAATGCAAGGCCGAACACTTCCTCGCCTTCATCGGCATCGCCGCAGCCTCAGCGGCACAGTGGGACGCGAGGTGTCGATCGCGATTTTGAACATCTCTGGCCTCCTGCGCAGGCACTGGCGGCGGGCAGCTATCAGAAGGGCGTGGTACCGCGGATCTCCAGCAGTGAAACAGCGCCGACCCGGGTCTCCGCACGGTCCGGATCGCCGGGCGGCCGGGTGGGTTCGCCCGTGATGCGTGCCCAGCGGCGGATCGCTCCGTCCCAGCCGTAGGTGACCAGTTCGGTCTCGTCCCGGGTGAGCGCCATGGACGGCAGGCCGTACGTGTGGGCGGGGAGGACCTCGCCGATGCGTTGTCCCGTGGGATCCCAGCGGTGCAGCGTGCCGTCGGCGCAGCCGGCGGCGATCTCGCCGTCCCGGGTGAGCAGCACGGTGCGTACGGGTGAGCCTGTCACCAGTGGGGCACCCAGTGGCTTGCCGGTTCGGCGGTCCCAGCGGCGGACCGTGCCGTCCCGACCGCCGGAGGCGATCACCCCGGAGGGGCCGGCGCCGACGGCCTGGACGCCGCCGGTGTGGCCGACGAGCGGCGGTCCGATGGGTGTGCCGTCCTCGCGTTTCCAGCGCCGTACGGTGCCGTCCTGGCCGACTGAGACGATTTCGTCCTCCTCGGGGGTGAGGGCGACCGCGCGTACGGTTCCGGCGTGTCCCCGCAGTGGGTCGCCGAGCGGGGAGCCGGTGGTCCGTTTCCAGCGGCGGACGGTGCCGTCCTGGTGGGCGCTGACGAGTTCCTCCGCGTCTCGGCTATGGGCCAGGCCCCGGACGCGGCTCGGGTGGGGCGCGATGAAGGGATCGGCGAGGGGGCTGCCGGTCACCCTGTCGAGGCGGCGTACCGTGCCGTCGCCGCAACCGATGACGATCTCACGGTTGTCGGGAACGGCCGGGACGGTCCAGATGGTCCGTACGTCCATCTTCACCGGACCGGACAGCTGGGCTCCGGACAGCAGGTTCCAGCGATAGGCCTTCCCCTTCAGCTCGAAGCCGAGGACCTCGGTGTCGTCCGCAGCGAGCGCGATGACCATCAACTCGACGTCGCCGAGGTTCACGACCGCTTGGCGCGCGGCTGTGTTCATCGCGATCCTCTCGGTGGTACGGCCTCGTCGAACGCCAGCGCGCTGGAGGCCTCGCCCCGTCCGGCGCGGACGCGCCGGCCCACCCACTGGAGGACCCGGCCGTCCTCGCCGCGTGCCACGACCGGGACCCGGCTGACGGTTACGCCAGAGCGGGGGATCTCCTCGTCGCGGAAGAACACTCCCTTCACCTCCGGTTCGAGAATTCGGCCTGCTGCCTTCACCTGCGGCAGCCGGTCGCCGTTCGCCGCGAAGCGGGGAATCTGGCCCCGCCGGAAACAGATGGCGGCGGAGCTGGGGTGCAGGAGCACGGGCACCAGGGGGATCCAGTGTGCCGGGACGGATGTCACCAGCCGGTAGGCGAGCGCCCCCGGGGCGGTCGGCGGCACCTGAGGCGCGTCATCGGGTGGTTCGTCGGCCCGTACGCGAGGTCGGCCGGAGGCGCTCTGTACGACCCGTTCGATCGCGAAGCCGAGGTTGGCCATCTCGTCGCGGGCGAACAGGACTTCTTCGACGGGGGCGCCCTCCAGTCGGGCCGTGGCGGTGGGGAGGAGGGGCAGCAGTGGCGGGCCGGGTTTGCCGGTCTGGGCGTCGGTCGGGCGGAACACCGACCAGACGCCGTCGCTGGCGGGTTCGATGACGGTCGTCTCGTCGAAGGTGTCGACGACCTCGAGGGAGGCGATCCGGTGCAGGGCGCTCGTGGTCAGTTCGAGCGGGACCATCCAGTGGTCGTTGCCGTAGATGTTGGCGAATTCGACGACTAGCAGCCGGGCCAGGTCGGGGACGCCCGCGCGGATGTCGGGAAGGTTGACGGTGGCGTCCTCGAATTCCCACCAGCGTTCGGCCGGCATGCCGGGATAGGTGACGCGGGTGGGCAGCATGCCCTTGGCCGGTTCGCCTCGGGGGGCGGGCAGCGGGGTGTCGCCGGTGTCGAGGTCGAAGTGATGGGCGTCGGCGGCGCCGCCGGTGTACTCGGGTGCGTCCAGGGTCACCGGGTGGCCGGCGATCTCGGCGGTGACCGCGAAGCGGTGTTCCAGCCGCTCGCGTGCCCAGCTGGACGGTGCGAGCGGACCGTGCCGTTGCCCGAACCAGTCCAGCCAGGCGGCCGCCGCCTTTTCGAAGGCCGTGCGCGCGGCCGCGGTGAGCCCGGAGGGCCGCCAGCCGTCGGCGAGTGCGGTGGCGAGTGTCACGCCGTCGGGTGCCCGTGTGGCGAGCACGTCGCGCAGGGCCCGTCCGGCGGGGTCGCGGCGCAGGGGGTCCTTCTCCGGGTCGGCCGGGGCTTCGGGCAGTGGTGCCTTGGCGAGGACCTTCGCGTCGATGTCGTCCAGGAGTGAGGCGGGCAGGCCGACGGTGCGGAGGGTGGTGAGGAAGCGCTGTCCGGCGTGCGCGGCGGTGCGCAGGGGGATCTGCCTCGTGGCCTCGGCGGGCGTGGCTCCGGCCTCCGCGAGGTATTCCAGGGGGACGCCTTCGGGGAGGCGGACGGCCGCCGCGTCGTCGCCCGACGGCCGGAAGGAGGAAAGCGGGGTGGTCTCGGTGCTGATCCGGCACCACACGGGCGTGCCGCCGTCCTCGCCCGCGAACTCGGCCATCTGCCACTGCCGGGCCAGCAGGAAGAGCGGGTCGGCGACCCGGGCCGCCAGGGCGTCGTCGAGCTGGCCACCGGTGCTGCTCGGCCTGACCGCCGGCTCGAGCCGGTGAAACTGGCCGAAGTACATGACGTCGAACACGGTCAGGCCTCCTCGTCGCTCAGCAACTGCACGATGGGCTTCAGGTCGGCCCGTTTCATGACGTCCCTGATGTTCACGCTGGGGGCCGTGCCCATCGCCGTCTCCGGCAGATACGCCGCGGGCAGGTAGCGGCCCAGCCAGCCGAGTGCCTGGAGGTCCACGAGGCGCAGTTTGGCGAGGTCGAGTGCCTCGCCGATGGCGGCGGCCAGTGCGTCGGGGGTCCAAGGTTGTCCGACGGTCGGCGGGACGGCGAGGAGTACGGCCTGTGGGGCGCGCGCGCCGGGGGCGTCGTAGTGGAAGGTGACGCCGGCGGTGTGTCGCTGTGCGGGGATCAGCTCGGACCATTCGTCCACCACGAGGACGGCCGCCCTGCCGGCCGAGAGCGGCTGGGCGGGGCCGTGCACGACGAGTCCGGTGGCGGGGCTGTCCTCGTCCTCGGGTTCGCGGAGCGCGCCGACCCAGCGGTCGTCCGGGGTGAAGGGCGTCTGTCCGACGCGCAGGGTGTGGCCGGTTCCGGCGGCCCGGGTGTGCAGCAGGAGGTCCGCGAGTGCCGAAGTGCCCGGCCGGACGGTGGCCATCTGTTCCACCCAGTCGCCGGGGACGAGCAGGGGGTCGCCTCCGCGTTCGAGGCCGGGCCCGAACGAGGCGTCCAGTGTGCCGGCGTCCGGTGGGGTCACGATGCCCAGGCCCCAGCCTCCGCTGCCGAAGACGGCCTCCAGAACCACGGCGGGCCGCCACTGGGTCCGCTCGTGTTCCTGCTGTGCCCGGGCCAGTCGCTCGCGCGCCTTGCCCAAGGCGCCGGTCAGCTGGTCGGGCTCGTGTTCCTGCCGTGCCCGGGCCAGTCGCTCGCGCGCCTTGCCCAAGGCGCCGGTCAGCTGGTCGGCCAGTTCGTCGGCGGTGCTGGCCGGCGGTCCGGTCACCCCGTAGGCGGCCAGCGCCATGAGATCCTGCGCGTCGAGGGCGGCCTGGAGGCCGTCGAGTGCCTCCTCCGCGCGAACCCGTAGCTGGGGGTCCTCCTCCGCCAGGGGCGTGCTCTGAGCGGGTGCCAGGTCGGCAGCGGTGCCGGGCCGTCCGGTCGTGAGCACCCCGGCGACGGCGGTGCCGAGCGCCTCGATCTGGGTGATGTCCAGGGTGGTGCGGGACCAGCCCGGGTCCCTGCCGGGGCGCAGGACCGGGACCGTGCCGTCGGGCACGTCGGCGGGCCGCCGGCCCAGGAGTTCGTGTTCGATCGCGGTGCGCAGCCGGCCTGCGGCGGCGAGCGCCACCACGTCCAGGGCGCAGTGGTCGGTGAGTGGCCAGGTGTGTTCGGTGACGGTGGTCGTCGGGGCGTCGGGTTGCTGTCCCGGTCGCGGCCAGGCGGCCCGGAGGCGGATGCGGCCGGGGGCGCCGAGTTGGTGCCCGGCCCAGGTGTCGAGCAGGGGTTCGGCCCTGGCGCGGGGCCGCTCGATCTGCTGTGTGCCGTCCCAGCCTGGCTGGCGGGTGGTGTTCTCCGGGATGACGACGAGGACCCGGTGTCCGACGGGGATGCCTCGCCGCGGGGTGTCGAGGACCTGGGGCCGGGGAGGTGCCTGCCCGCCGGCCGCGAGGGATTCGAGGGTGGCGCCGGCGCGGTCGTGGTTGCCCTGGATGAACTGGTGGACGCTTTCGGCGAGGAGCAGGTCGGCGACTGCGTCGAGGTCGTCGTGCAGTGCCTGGAGGTGCCGTCTGAGGACTTTCTCCTCGGCCGGGGTCATGGGTGGGGTTCCCGAGTGGGTTTTCAGATGGGTGACGACGTCGTTCTCGGGTACCTCGGCGAGTCGTGCGCCGTCCGTGACGTCGTGGGCGCCGATGAACTCCTGGGGGCCGGTGCCGGTGCCCGGGTGGTGGGGTGTCTGCACGGACCATTTGGCGCGCAGGGGGGCGATGTACCGGTCCAGTTCGAGGGGGGCGTCGGTGTTCTCGCGTGCGTCGTGCAGGCGCCGTTCGAGCCGGTAGCCGAGGAGTGCCCCGAGCGGTTGTCCCTGGGCGATTCCGTCGAGGACGCCCATGGCAACGCGCATGCGGCGGGAGGACAGGTCGACGGCGAAGGCCCCGGGGTCGGTGGGGTGGGAGAGGGCGCCGCTGTGCAGGACGGCCGCGGTGGTGGCCTGGGGCAGCGAGGGCGCGAGTACCCATCCGTGGCTGACCCTGCCGGGGTGGCGTGTCAGGTTTTCCACCCATCCGTAGGCGCCGAGGTGCACTCCGGCCGGGCGGCGGGTGCGCAGGGCGTGGAGTCTGGCGGTGGCCAGTGAGGTGATCCAGGCGTCGAGTCGGTGGGAGACGAGGTCGAGGCACTCGCCGAGGAGCCGTTCGACCGGGCCGAAGGCGTCTCCGCGGTCGCTCCACGTCTTCACGCGGAGGGCGAGGTACTGCAGGGCGGCGTCCATCTCGGCGAGGCGTACGCTCCATGGCCGTTCGGTGCCGAGGAGGACGAGGACGCCACGGCTGCGGGTGGCCGCCTCGACGACGCGCTCGGTCAGGGCGAGGCGCTCGGCGGTGATGGACTGGGCGACGGTGGCCGCCGGGGCGTCGTCGCCGGTGTCGGCGGCCAGCTGCATGATCTTGCCGAGGGTGAAGGGCTTCGCCTTGAGCCCGGCGGCGCCGATCGTCGCGGCCGCCCGGTCGGGGTGGAACAGCACGTCGGCGAAGGGCAGTCGGGGGCGGAGTTCCCCCAGGTCCTTCGCTCCTGCGGCGGCGCGCCCGTACTCCAGGTTGGCGCTGTGCCGCAGCAGCGCCTCCAGCAGGGTGCGTGCCTCTTCCTTGCCGATCATGAGTCTGCGCAGGTCGAAGCGGTCGACGACGCTGTGGAGGAAGCCGATCAGTTCGGTGACCGGGTCGCCTTCGCCTTCCCGCAGGTGGGGGCGGGCGTAGGGCAACCAGAGCCGGGTGGCCCGGCCGTTGACGTGGTGGCTGAGGCGTGGCCGGTGGCGGATGCCGAGCGCTTCGTTGAGGGCCCGGGACTGT
>NZ_JAYWVC010000312.1:0-6559 GCF_036281785.1 Streptomyces chiangmaiensis
GCAGTCGAGCGCCACCCAGGCACTGCCATCCACCCTCGTGCTGGCGATCGACCCACGGGAACTACGCCGGTGGCTGGGGCACTTCGCCACCGATGTCACGGTCGGGGGCACCGCTGTCCAGTCCTGCAGCTGGAGGTTGGTCAACTCGGTCAGGCCGCACAGCGGTTCGACATCGAGTAGTGGCAGGTCTCCAGTCCCACACAGGACCAGGTTGTCCATGCCGCTCTGTTCCCGTCTCGGTGAGAGGTCGTTGTCGCCGTGCAGACGCGGAATCCCGAGCATGTCGAGCTCGCCCAGGGCCGAGACTGCGGCCGGCCCGCTCGTGAACTCGTAACGGATCCACACGCGGCGTGCCTGCGTGAGCCCCAGCAGGGCTGGCCACTGGGCGGGATGTGCGATGCCCAGGGGCACCTCGTTGAGTGGAAGCAGGGGCAGCACCCGGCGGGCGTACTCGTGGGAGCGAAGTACTCCCAGGCGTCGGCAAGTTCCTGCCATATGTCCTTATGTGCGGCTGCAGCGTAGCCAGCCAGGCGCTCCAGTGCCTCCTCACCCCCGATCAACGCTGCGGTCCGTACTGTCGTCCGCGCGGCCTGAGCCGACAGCTCCTCCAGGGACACGGGCAACTGCCGCACCAGCATCGGCGCTGGGCACCCTCCGGTCCGCGTCCCGGTGCTCGACCAGCGTCTCCAAGGCGATCTTGTACAACTCCATGCGGGATTTTCGTGGACCAGGCGCAGGATGAGGGTGGTGAGTTCCTCGGAGATCGGAGGCCGGCCCATAGGCACGGGTTTCTGCTTCCACTTCCGGCAGAGTAGTCGGCGGTGCCAGGACAGCAGGGTGTGGTGGGTGACCAGGCGATGTCGGCGGAGCCGGCCCGGTAGGTGTCGGGCCAGGGCCGCGAGTACTGTGCGGTCCGGCCAGGAAAGGTGCGGTCGGACGCCGTGCTGCCGATCCAGCACCGCGACTTCGTGGCTCAGCGTGAGGAGCTCGACATCCTTCGCCTCCTCTCGAGCGTGACAGCGGCAGGAGCAATCCGAGAAGCTGAAGGAAGATCAGGTAGAGCACGCACAACGCTATGCAACCCGAGCTTGCCATGATCGCCTGAAGCTGCAAAGTGCCTGCTCAGGAGCCGTGTGTGTCTTTTGGCACCCTACAGTGTTCACTGGTCCGCGGAGGGCTGGGTCAGCCATGCGAGCACCAAGATGATGGCGGCTAGGAGAAAGTTCGCGCTCCATGGCCAGTCCTGGAGGGCGAAGGCACGGGCAGCGGCGAGGATGGCGGCCAGGGCGCAGAGGCCAATGGCGGTCCGGGACGTGATCCACGTGAGGAGCAGGCGCAGAACGGCAGCGCTCGTGAGGAGCACAAGCGCGGTGGCGAGGACGAGCGTGCTGTAGGGGTGCGGCATCAAGGGTGCTCCCTGCGTGGGTGTGGCGGGATGGGGCGGGCGTCGCCCCTGCTATGGACAGGGGCGGCCCGTCTTTGGTCATACCGGGCCATTTCAATCGGTGGTTGCGACATCCGGAAGAAGTCCTGACGATGCCCAAGTGCGCTCCGAACAAGCTGCCACTGTCCGTGCCGAAGGAGCTTCGAACTGTGGAGGGAAGGCCTGAAAGGAGCAGCGGCTGCCCGCCATGTGGGTGT
This sequence comes from Streptomyces chiangmaiensis, assembly GCF_036281785.1. NCBI lineage: Bacteria > Bacillati > Actinomycetota > Actinomycetes > Kitasatosporales > Streptomycetaceae > Streptomyces > Streptomyces chiangmaiensis. Next base: position 1,642 of record NZ_JAYWVC010000312.1, read on the forward strand.
TTCGACGAGCAGTGGGTCGGTGTGGTTCATCAAGGCCGGACGCATTCTCCTACCTGACAAGCCCATCGACCCGCGCTGTCTGACCCAGGACAATCGGATTGTCATCGCCGACGGTGCGCAGGCTTTCCGCTCCGCGGCCGCGATCGCTGAGGAACCCGGCAAGCACCGCTCCACGATCTACCGAGAGCTCCACCGCGGCCGCTGGGCCGAAGGCGGCGCGACCCCTGGTGGGCCGACAACCAGGCGATCCTGCGCCGACGGCGGCCCAAGGGCGAGAAGTTCTGCTCCAGTATGGCACGCTGGCGATGACGTCCTCGGCTCGCGCGGCTAGGAACTCGCGCTGCGGGACGACGAGGACATCACCGAGGACGTGCGGCGGGACGTCGTCGTACGGCTCTTCGGCGCGCACACCGAAGCGATCCAGGGCAGCGGCAATACCGGGATCATGGACGTGGTCGGCACCGCCGGTTCGCCTTCCGGCGCGAGGTGCACTCGAATGAACGGCGTGACGATGTCGAACTGACAGGGCGTTACCGGGGTTCGTCCGGTGATGGGGGTCCATGCAGGCGGGCGATGCCGCATGGCCCAGCGAACACCGCTGTGCGGCGAGGTGGACGATCACTGTCGTCATGGACCGACGCCAACCCCCGCCCCAGACCTGTGCACGCCCTATGGACGCGCGCCACCGTGTGTCACTAAGGTCGCGGTTCGCACCCCCCACTGCGTGACGCGCGCCGGCCCCTCGGCCGGTGCCTCATCCCACGAGGAGAGCCATGTCGCGAAGATGGGCGAGTCGCCTGACTGCGACGATCGCCGCCGGATTCCTGGTCGTACCCCTGGCCCACCCGGCGGCGGCCGAATCCGCCGTCGACGTCCAGGCCAACGAGCCGCAGGTGTCCGGGGATCCGGCGAGTGACACCACGGCGAGGTTCCCGACCAACAAGCAGAACGAACCGACCGTGGCGGTCAACCCGCTCGACAGCCGGTATCTGATCGCCGGGTCCAACGACGAGCAGCGGCAGCCGCCCTGCGGACCCGGCCCGGTCCGCGGCACCGACGCCGCCCCGAGCGATTGCTCCTTCTTCCCCGGCGTAGGCACCTCGGGTGTCTACACCTCCAGCGACGGCGGCGCGACCTGGAACAACCGCGGTCTGCTCGACGACCAGCCGAGCTGGAAGAACTCGGACCTGATCTCCGACGGCGATCCAGTGATCTCCTACGGGCCGAGGCCCGGCCCCGACGGGACCTTCAGCTACAAGAACGGCGTGCGCGCCTACTACTCGTCCCTGGCCTCCTACAAGCCGGGCCGCAGCCCCTACCCGCCCAACAAGGCGCCCGAACTGCTCGTCGTCGCACACTCCGACGACAACGGAACGACGTGGAGCGCGCCGACGGTCGCCACCGCCAAGGGCAACCCGAACGACTTCAACGACAAGGAATGGGTGACCGTCGACGCGTCGCCCACAAGCCCCTTCTTCGGGCGGGTCTATCTGACCTGGACCGAGTTCCGGGCGGCGGGCCAGGCCGAGCCCGTGATGGTCTCGGTGTCGACGGACGGCGGCGCCACCTTCTCCTCGCCCAAGCAGCTCTCCCCGGCGGGCAACAACGGTACCGGCAACGGCCGCCAGGGCTCCATGCCGACGGTCGGCCCGGACGGCACGGTGTACGCCGCCTGGGAGGAGGCCTCGCAGCAGCTCGTCTCCGTCTCGCGGGACGGCGGCACGACCTGGGCGCGGCCGGTCACGGCCGGACCCGTGGCCGATATCCAGGACCCCATTCCGGGCGCCAACTTCCGCACTGACAGCTTCCTGTCCATCGCGGCCGACCCGCGCCCCGGTTCCACCAGCGTGTGGGCGGCGTGGGTGAACCGGACCGCAGGCGGCGGCCGCTTGGTCGTCGTCCGCTCGAGCGACCGCGGCGCCACCTGGTCGGTCCCAGTGACCGTGTCCACCACGGCCGAGGGCTACGCCTTCTTCCAAGGCTTGGACGTTGCCCCCAACGGCCGTGTGGACGTCGCCTATCAGGCACTCGTCGCCAAGAACCCGGCCACCTACGGCACCGGGAACGCGGCGGTCGACACCTGGTACACCGGCAAACCGGAAGGCGGCACCTGGAGCAAGCCGGAGAAGATCTCCAAAGCCTCCACCGACCCGGCCACCAGCGCCCAGAACAACCTCGCACGCCAGTTCATGGGCGACTACAACACCCTGGCCTCCACCGCCGACAAGGCCTACTTCATCGACACCGACGCCAGGAGCGGGGTGGGCTGCCCGGCCGTCGACGCCTACCAGCACGCCATCGAGGGCACCTCGGCCGTCCGTGGCGACATGAAGGACCGCATCGCCACCCGCCTCGGCCAGGACCCCTATGCCGACGACCCGTCGACCAAGCCCGCACCGCCGCTGGACTGCCCGGCACAGTTCGGGAACACCGACGCGTACGTCGCGGTGATCACGCCGTAGCACGGAGGACCTGAGAGGGAGGGGCGTTCGGGCGGGGCCGGACGCCCCTCCTCTTCGGTGCCGGCTGCAGCTGCTCAAGGCGCTGGCCGCCGAGGGGCGCACGGTGTTCCTGTCCAGCGTGCCCTTGCCGAAAACCTCATCCGCACAGGTGAGAGGCGGTATGTGGGTTTTGCGGGCCCCGACCCCGGGTGCTTGGGGCGGGACCCTGGCGCGAGTGCTGGGTCCTGCGGGAACATGATCTACCGTGCTGTTGCGACTGGCCTGCCTGGGTATGACGAATGCGTTTGCCGTGCTGCGCTTGCTTTCGATGAGCGACCGGGACAAGGACGTGGAAATCCTGTCGCTGCGTCATCAGATCGCGGTGCTGGAGCGGCAATTGGGTGGGGCAGACCGCGGTTCTGGCCGAGTGATCGGGCGTTCTTGGCGGCGTTGCTGCACCGGCTCCCGCGCGATGCACTGAGGTGTTCTCGGCAACCTGACGGTTGCGGTGCGTGACGATCGACGGGTGACCCGGTCGTAAACAAGAGCGGAGCCCAAGGCCGCGACCTCGGCGGATGATGTATCGGCACCCGCAGTGATCTGGGTCTGACCGGGCGCGACGATGGCCGTGCGTGAGCAGATCGTCCAGCTCGGCTCGCAACGACCACCGACGAACTTCTGAGATCTTTGGCGAATTGACCCCGGATTTTCGGCCTCCGGTCAATCTCGGCCACTAGACCTGTCGCTGACCAGTGTCGCTCGCGGGTCATGTCGCATGGTCGCACCGCGCCGCCCTGCCCGCCCGTGAGGGATTCCCTGCGATCAAGGATGTTTGATGCGAGTTGTCCAACTGATGACCGCGCCAGTCGTCGCCTTCATGGCCCTGGCGGGACTGGCCGCGCCGGCCACGGCAGACACGTTGCCGAGAGAGAGCTCCCACTCCAGACACCTCGAGGTTCGCCGGGATCACCCGGATGCGCGGGTGCCGGTCGTCGTGTCGAGATCAGGCGAGGCTGTCATCGACCTGAACGCCTCGGCACCGGGCACCGACTGGGCCCTGGCGGGTGCCGAGTCGGCGGTCGTGTCCATCTCGGTCGACGGCCACTACGCCACTGACCTTGTCGTCTCCGGCGGGCAGCCGCTTCACCGGCAGCTCGCGCTCGGTCACCTCAACGCGGGTGTGCACATGCTGCGTCTGCATTTCTCCGACGAGCGCTCCCCGGCGGCCGCCACCTCCACCCTCGTCGACTCGTTGCAGATCACGACCTACGCGCCGGACAGCCCCGAGTACCTGGTGTTGCGGTACGCGCCGGTCGTCTACGGGCGCAGTCTTGCCGACCTCGGCAGCCCGTACCAGAACGCAACTACTGACACGCCGCTCATCGCCTGGCATGAGATCGCACCGGCAGCCACTCCCGGCCACCGGATCCTCACCTACTCGGTGGTGTGGAGCAACGAGGACGGCGGGACGAACACCCCTGCGCTGATGGCCCGTTGGGGTCGTACGACCGACATCGAGTGGATCTACTCCGTGGAGGTCGACGAGCACGGCAGCCGGGTTGCGGGCAGCGACACCTATCAGGCCCCCAACCACGCGACGCTGCACTTCAGTGGCAAGTACGAGGGTGATCACGCCCTGCTGGAGACCTGCACGTCGAACAACAACATGTGTGACGTCGTGGACGATCCGATGCGCTTCTTCCTGTCGACTCTGCAGACGCTGCCGGCCGGTCAGCCTCGCGAGTACCTCATGGACATCAACCCCTGGACCTACGAGATCATGGCCAAGGAGATGCTCCGCGAGCACAAGGTCGAGGTCCCTTCGGCGTCCACGCCGTTCACGCCGGAAATGAGCGACCAGCGCAACTACCTGTACGCGGTGGTGAAGAAGACCACTCAGCCCGCCAACACGGGTTCGTCCTGGGTGGGAGTCTCCCTCGGTGTGCGCCTTGTCTCCGGTGAGACCATCTACCTGTCCCACCACGTCGATCCGACCTGGTCGATCAGTCGTGACCTCCCGGCGGCCACGACGGTCGAGCTGCCGGCCGGCACCAAGGCCGACGACATCGCCGAGGTGAGCGTCCATCGTGTGGTGGTCGGCACCGACACTGGCGCCACCGTGCACGTCACGGGCATCAACCGGGGCTTCTTCCTTGGTCAGGACTACCGTCCCCAGCAGTCGTTCCTGACCTGGGGCGGCGATGTGGTCCTCGACGCGAACAACACCTCTGCCGTGATCTGGCGTCGCTGACGCCATTCGTCAGGCGGGTGCCGACCAGTGCGGTCGGCACCCCGTTGCCGGGTCAGAATGGCTTCACAGCCCCTGACCCGCCGCGGGCCGCCGCGGGCGGCGACCGGTGCGCGCCGCACCGGCGAACAGAGCCAGTCTCCTGCCATACGGGGCAGTTGAGCGCCGCGAAAGAGTAGCGGCGGATGAGCTCGGTGCAGCAACGACTTTTCGACCAAAACAGGGCATT
>NZ_JAYWVC010000313.1:0-6550 GCF_036281785.1 Streptomyces chiangmaiensis
TGGCGAGCATCCAGGTGTCCGACCAGCCGGTGGCGCCTTCCTGCGGCAGGACGGCCTTGACCTTGGCACCCTCGCTCTCGGCGAGGTTGGCGATGACCTGCCAGGTGGTGCCGATCACGGAGTCGCCGCTTTTGAAAGCGGAGATCTCCTTGAGGTAGTCGCTCCAGTACTCGCCGACATGGGCGTGCTGCTTCTTCAGCAGGTCGACGGCCGAGTCGAACTGCTCTTGATCGAGGGCGTACGGGTTCTCGATGCCCAGCCCCGGTCGGGTCTCGCGCAGGTAGAGCGCGGCGTCCGCGATGTAGATGGGTGAGTCGTACGCGGTCACATGCCCCTTGTACTTCGACGCGTCGTCGAATACCGCGGACCACGACAGGGGTTCGGGCGACACCTCCCGCGTGTTGTACATCAGCAGATTCGCGCCACGGCCGTGCGGAATGCCGTACTCCGTGCCGTTGACGGAGTTCCAGCTCTGATCCTTCAGCCCGAAGAACACGTTCTTGTAGTTGGGTACCAGATCCGTGTTCACCGGAGCCGCCTCACCGGAGGCGATGAGCCGCAGTGACGCGTCACCGGACGCGGAGACCGCGTCGTAGGCACCCGACTTCATCAGCTTCACCATCTCGTCCGAGCTGGCCGCCACCTTGTTGTGGACCTGGCACCCCGTCCGCTTCTCGAAGGGGGTGACCCAGTCGGCCTTCGGGTCGGAGGAACCGTCCTCCACATATCCCGCCCAGGAGATCAGGTTGACCTGCCCCTCCGTCCGGCCGAGCTTCGACTGCTCCTTGATGTCGGGCGGGTTGAAGCCGGACGAGGAGGACGTGCTCGACTCGGCGAACATTCCGCAGGCGCTCACTAGCAGCAGGGAACAGGCGGCGGCCGTCGGTTTGAGGAATCTGTACAGGTGCAAGGGAATCTCCACGGCGTGGGGAAGTGGGGGGAATCGGGGGACGGAGTTGTGACGGCGGGTGTAGGCGGGGCGTCGGAGGTGCAGGATGCGACCCGGGTGAAGGCGTGGTGGTGCCGCGAACCGCACCCGGTGTCGGGTGGTGTGGTGACCGAAGTGGTCTCCGTGCGCCGGGGATTGCGGCGGCGCACTCGGAAGACTCCTGGTCGGCGGGTGGACCGGCCGGTTCGCCCATGGGACGGGTGGCGTCTCCGGGCGGACGGCGTGGCCCACACCCTACGGAGAGTGGCTGGATGGATCAACTTAACTCTATGGGAAGGGAGTTGACGGTAAGTCAAGATGCGGTGAAGCGAGCGGGGCGTATACGGTCGCGGTCATGTCCGACTCTCCGCAGCAGCCCGGATCCTCGCCCTGTCTGGTACCACCCCCCGTGCCGACGGGCACGAGCACGGCCGTGAGAGACAGCGGCCGCCGCGCGGGGGCGGCGACGGCGACGCTCGACCCGGCCACCGAAGCGGGAGTCGCGGCCCGGGTACGCCGAACCCTGGAGGCCGTCTTCGACACCGTCGCCCACACCCGGGCCGACACCGCCGCGCTGCTGACCCGGATCGCCGCCCAGGGCCGTGGCCCGGTGAGCGCGGACCTCGCGGCGCTGCGCCCGGGCCTCCATCTCCACCTGGCCCAGCAGGAACTGGTCTCGGGCGTCGGTTTCATCGCGGCACCGGGGTTGCTCGGTGACGTACCGGCGTGGCTGGAGTGGTGGCAGACCGGCTCCGACGGTGCCGTACGGCCGCTGATGCTCGATCTGGACCCGAGGCAGTCCGCGTACTCCGACTACACGCACTGGGACTGGTTCGCCCTGCCCCGGGACACCGGACGCCGTGCGGTTGCCGGACCCTATGTCGACTATCTCTGCTCCGACGAGTACAGCCTCACCCTGTCCGCGCCCGTCCATGTCAAGGGCCGTTTCGCGGGGGTCGCCGCGGCGGACGTGTACCTGCGGCACTTCGAGGCCGCATTGATACCCCTCCTCCAGGGGCTTCCCGGTCCCGCCTACCTGGTCAACGCCCGAGGCCGCGTCGCCGCCTCGGCGGACCCGGCCCATCTCGTCGGCTCGCTCACCAAGGGCCCCAACTTCGGCGCGCTGCTGGCCGAGGGACGGCCCGGTCGTCACGACGGGCTGCGACTCGTCCCCTGTGACGACATCCCGCTCGTCCTCGTCGTGGCGGACGACTGACCGGCGCCGTCCGCTGCCCGACCCGGGGCGCGCCGACGTCGCCGATCACCGGTACGCGTGCCGCGGAGCGATGCCCCGGCTTCCGGCATCACAGGTGGATCGGTGATAGTGAACCCGGAATAAATAGATGTACGAGGCAGTCAGGAAGCCCGTGGACACGAGTGCGAGCACGACCGACGACGAAACGGCACCGGACGGCAGAGCGCCGGACGGGCAGGAGGCGCCGAGCAAGGGCTGGCGCCGCTGGGCCATGGACACCCGGCCGCTGCACCGTCCGGCCTTCCGCCGCCTGTGGTCCTCGACGATCGTGACCTCCGTCGGCAGCCAGCTCACCGCGGTCGCCGTCCCGAAGCAGATCTACGACATCACGCACTCCTCGGCGTGGGTGGGCTATGCGAGCCTCGCCGGCCTGCTGCCTCTCACCCTCTTCGCGCTGTGGGGCGGCGCGATCGCCGACCGCATGGACCGCCGCAGACTGCTGCTGCTCACCAATCTCGGCCTGGCTGTCACATCGGTGCTCTTCTGGGTCCAGGCCGTCACCGGCCTCGGCTCGGTCCTCGTCCTCATAGTGCTGCTCGCTCTCCAGCAGGCCTTCTTCGGCCTCAACTCCCCGGCCCGCAGCGCCTCCATCGCCCGGCTGGTGCCGCCCGAAGAACTCCCGGCGGCGAACGCGCTCGGTTCCACCGTGATGCAGACCGGCCTGGTGGCTGGTCCCCTCCTGGCCGGCGCCCTCATCCCCGTCATCGGTCTGTCCGAGCTGTACCTGATCGACGCCGTGGCCCTGTGCGTGACCTTGTGGGCGGTCGTCCGGCTGCCCGCGCTGCCGCCGCAGACCGCCTCGGCGAAGAGCCGGACGGGATGGCAGGCGATAGCCGAGGGCTTCCGCTACATCTCGGTCCGCAAGGTCCTGCTGCTGTCCTTCCTCGCCGACATCATCGCCATGGTGTTCGGCATGCCCCGTGCGCTGTTCCCGCAACTCGCCGCCCAGACCTACGCGCCCTACGGCGAAGGCCTGGCGCTCGGTCTGCTCTTCGCAGCGATTCCGATCGGCGCCGTGCTCGGGGGTCTGATGTCCGGCACGTTCTCCCGCGCCCGTCGCCACGGCCTGATGGTGATCGCGGCGGTGATCGCCTGGGGAGCGGCCATCACCGGCCTCGGACTCAGCGCGAACCTCTGGGTGGCCATCGCCTTTCTGGCCGCAGCCGGAGTCGCCGACATGGTCTCCATGGTCTTCCGCGGGGCCATTCTGCTGTCCGCGGCGACCGACGAGATGCGCGGCCGTATGCAGGGCGTCTTCACGGTCGTCGTCGCCGGCGGCCCGCGCCTGGCGGACGTGCTGCACGGCACGGTCGGCTCGGCCCTGGGCGCCCGCGCGGCCATCGCCGGCGGAGGTCTATTGGTCATCGCGGCCACCCTCGGCCTGGCGCTGGCGACCCCGGCGCTACGCGAGTACCGCATCTGACCGGAGCCCCGCAGTTGCGGTCCGGAAGGGCGCCCACCTGCGCGGAATTTCCCCGAGAAAAAGGAATCCGGATTCTCGGAGAAATCTCCGGGAGCCATTCCAATTCAACGGGGGTATGGTCATGGCATGAATACGGCGAGCTTTGTAGTACTGGCTGTATCGCAGGAACAACTCAACGTGTTCTTCGCCTTCCTCGGCGGCATGGTGGTTTCCGGAGCGCTGATCTGGGCCGTCCGGTTCGGCATGGACGTACGGGACCACGAACCGGCACCACCCAGGCCCGACGAGCAGCCGCACCTGCCCGACGGCGGAGCAGTCCATGAGGAACGAGAAGTGCGGGAACCGAGAGAGGTACCGCGCGCGTCGCAGGAGAGCGAACGGCTCATGCCGTACGAGCTCCACCACGCGGCGAGCCAACGCTGTGGGAACCAGAAACGCAAGCGCTGGCTTCCCGGGTCCAGTGGCGCGTTCGGCAGCGGCGGCCCCGGTCACGTGTGAGTCGTTGCCGATGAAGAGACGGATGTCCGGGGCCCGCGCCTCTCACGGCAGATCAGCCGCCGAGTCCTCCGGTGTCAGGTCCGGACGCAGACGCAGCCAGGAAGGTTGTCTGAGCAGACCTGACCGGGTGCGGGTGCTGTAGCGTACCTCGCCGACCAGCCACGGCAGGACCCAGCGGGCATCCGGCACCCTCGGGTCACGGTCGAAGGGGCAGACGCGTGTCTCGACGGTGCGCAGCAACCGGGCGAGCTCGGCTCGCTCGGCCTTGGTCCAGCCCGTTCCCACCCGGCCGACGTAGCGCAGCCGACCGGCCTCCCGCTGACCCATCAGCAGCGCTCCGGGCAGCCCCGAAAGCCGTCCCCGGCCGGGCAGCCAGCCGCCGACGATCACGTCCACGGCCCGTACGTTGCGGATCTTGATCCAGGACCGGGAACGCACTCCGGGCTCGTACACCGAGTCCAGCCTCTTGCAGACCAGCCCTTCCAGACCGCTCTCCCGGGTCGCCTCGAGCGCCTGCGCGCCGTGTCCGACGAGCGCACCCGGCGTCGACCAGTGGGGTCCGGCCAGCCCCAGCCCCTCCAGCTGCGAGCGGCGGCCGGAATAGGGAAGCCCCGTGAGGTCGCACCGCAGGAACATCAGATCGAAAAGGACGAGGTGCACAGGTGTCCGTTCCGCGCGCCGCGCCGCCAGCGCGGGGGAGTGCGCCAGTCCCATGCGGGACTGCAGCCGCTGGAAGTCGCCGTGGCCCCGCTCGTCCGGCGCCACCACCTCGCCGTCCAGTACGGCGGGTGTCGCGCCCAGGGCGGCGCCCAGCGGAGCGAGTTCCGGGTAGGCGCCGGTGATGATCTCGCCCGACCGGGCGCGCAGCTCGAGGCTGCCGTCGCCGGGGAGATAGATCACCGCCCGCTGGCCGTCCTGTTTCGTCTCGTACGCCCACTGCGCGTCCTGCCGCGCGGGCGGCAGGACGCCGGGGGTGGCCAGCATGGGGGCGATCAGCGGCAGTCTCACGGGTCAGTTGTGGACGTCTCCACCGGCCCGCACGCGTCCCCGTTGGGCGTTTTCCCCTGAACGGCGCCCTTGCCCCGCCGCGCCCGGTCGCTCACCCCCGGGGGTCGTTCACCCCCGAGCGGCCTGTGCGATCAGCTCCTGCAGCCGCAGTCCGCGCCGGGCGTCCAGCTCCCCGGGCACCCCGGTGCGCACGGCGGTGGCGAAGTCACGGCGCAGCACCGGCCAGGCCTCCTCGTAGTCGAGGCCGGTCGTGTCGTAGACCAGCGGGGGCTCGGAGCCGAAGAGCTCGATGCGGGTGCCGCCTTCCGGAAGGTGCACCGAGCCGGACAGCGAGCACTGACTGACCGCCCCGTTCACGTGCTCGCAGGTGAGCTCGACCCAGCGCCGAGGATCCCCCGCGCTCCGTACGTGCTCGATGGGACCGATCGCCGCGTCGAGGAGGTCGAGCAGATGGGGACCGACGTCCAGCAGGGCACCGTGTTCCAGGCGCCACGGGGTCGCGAAGTCCCCGCCCAGGAAGGCACCGCTCAGTCCGCAGGAGCGGGCACCGGAGACCTCGAGTTTCCGTGCGGCGGCAAGGAACCGGCGCGCGGCCGGGTGATAGCGGTTCGACAGGACCAGCTGCGAGACGACGCCCGCCTCCTCGATGGCGTCGGCGAGCCGCCGCGCCGAGGGGAGATCCCCTCCGAGCGGCTTCTCCAGCAGCAGGGCCTTGCCCGCCTTGACCGCGCGCAGCGCCAGGTCCGCCTGCACCACCGGAGGAACCGAGAAGGCCACTGCCTCACATCCGTCGAGGAGTTCCTCGAATCCGGCGGCGACGTCCGCGCCGTAGGGGGCAGCGGTCTCACGGGCCGCCTCCTCGCGGCGTGCCCATACCGACGTCAGCCGGGTCTCGGGCCCGGCCGCCAGCACGCGTGCGTGCACGGCACGTGCCCAGGGGCCCGCCCCGACCAGCCCGACCCTCACCGGTTCCCCGGTCCATGGCAGTGAGATGTCCGTCATGGACGGAACTCCATCATGATTCGGCGGTCTTGAACAGATGTTTCATCGGGCGACGGACAAATCGCCCGGGGCCCCATGGAACGTGACCGAACCGAGGCGATCCCGGAGCGCCGCGGGCTCCTGAGCCGACGCGGCAGTGATCAGTCCCCGTCGACAGGAGCAGCAGTGACACCACCCCGTCGGCACACCGTCACACGCACCATCCTCCTGCCCGGACAGGTCGTCGCCACTGCGGTCCTCTTCGCCCGCGCCGCCCTGCTCGCCACCGCGGGCCCGGCGGCGGCCGGCACCGTGGGGTCGTCGGGTGCGGGCGACCCCTACTTCCCGCTGGAGGGCAACGGCGGCTACGACGTGCGCCACCACGACCGTGAGCTCGTGCTGTGGCCGGAAAGGTTTGCCGGAAAGCTCGCGTCCGGTGCTGGGGGCACCTCCCACG
>NZ_JAYWVC010000314.1:0-6440 GCF_036281785.1 Streptomyces chiangmaiensis
CTGGCGGCGATCCGGCTATCCCTGCCTTGCTCCGCAGGCCTCCGATACCTCCCCGGCCTGAAGGCCGGGGCATCCTCGGAGGAACCCGGTGAACGCCGAGCGGCCCTGCACGCGCCCGGCCACCCGCCTCGCGGGCGGCCGGGCGTGTCCGGGTCCCACCGCACGGCTTCGGCGGTGGCGCCTGCGTGGGAAGCGACGAGCGGACCTGCGCACGGCGCGACCCTCGCAAAGGGCCCGGTGCGCCATGGGAACCCCTTATGGGGCCCGCCAGGGGCTCACTTCCCGAGGGGCTGGGTGAAGCGCAAGAGGTTGCCGGCGGGGTCGCGGAACGCACAGTCGCGAACGCCGTAGGGCTGGTCCATGGGCTCCTGCAGCACCTCGCCGCCCGCGGCGCTGATGCGCTCGAAGGTGGCGTCGCAGTCGTCCGTCGCGAAGATGACGCCGTGCAGCAGGCCCTTGGCCATCAGCTCCGCCATGGCCTGTCGGTCGGTCGGCGAAGCGTTCGGGTGCGCGACGGGCGGTTCCAGGACGATGTTCACGTCCGGCTGCGCGGGTGCCCCGACGGTCACCCAGCGCATCCCCTCGAACCCGACGTCGTTGCGCACCTCGAGGCCGAGCACATCGCGGTAGAAGGCGATCGCCTTGTCGTGATCATCGACGGCGATGAAGCATTGGGAAAGCCTGATGTCCATGCCGCTCACGCTACGGCCGAGCGGCCGGGCTCGCTTCTCCGTTTCTGACCGGTCGCGTATGGATCTTGGCGATGCATGCCGGGATGGCGGAGCCATCATCATGGCTCCGGGCCCGGTAGGCGCTCGGACTCTCGCCGACCAACTCCGTGAAGCGCGAGCTGAACGACCCCAGCGAGGTACAGCCGACCGCGAAGCAGACCTCGGTCACCGTGAGGTCGCCGCGCCGCAGCAGCGCTTTGGCCCGCTCGATACGGCGGGTCATGAGATAGCTGTAGGGCGTCTCGCCGAAAGCGGCACGGAAGCTGCGGGAGAAATGGCCCGGCGACATCAGGGCGTCACGCGCCAGCGCCGGAACGTCGAGCGGCTCGGCGTAGTCGCGATCCATCCGGTCGCGGGCCCGCCGCAGCCGGACGAGGTCGTCGAGGTCTTGCCGTCTCACCGACTCAGTTTCCCACAACAAAGCGGGGCCCACACCGAGTGGGGATGCAGCGGGCCGGGGAGAGCGCCCGGGCCCGTGCGCATCGATCCACCGCGGGCGGCGGCCGGAGAGTGCCGAAGGCGCCCTCAGGCGGTGTGAACCTCCCACCGGTCGGTCCGGCCTGGAACGGCGTGCGTGTCGGCACAGGTGAGGGGAACGATCAGGAATGGAGAAGCGCGTGCCGCGGACCCGCGGCTAGCGTCACGGCCATGGACATCAGCATCCACGCGAGCTTCCTCCCGCACGACGACCCGGAGGCCTCGCTCGCCTTCTACCGTGACACCCTCGGCTTCGAAGTCCGCAACGACGTCGGACACGGCGGGATGCGCTGGATCACCGTCGGCCCCGCCGATCAGCCCGGCACATCCATCGTCTTGGAGCCGCCGGCTGCCGGCACCGGCGTCACCGAAGTCGAGCGCCGCACCATCGTCGAGATGATGGCCAAGGGCACCTACGCCCGCATCCTCCTGGCCACCGCAGACCTCGACGGCACCTTCGCGCGGCTGCAGGCCGGCGGTGCCGAGATCGTCCAGGAGCTGACCGAGCAGCCGTACGGGATACGCGACTTCGCCGTCCGCGATCCCGCAGGCAACCTGATCCGCATCAACGAGCTGCGCTGAGCCCTCCGGCGACCGCACCCGTGAACCCGTTCCGCCGGGGCCGGGCCCGAACCGACACCTACCCATGATCGATAGCGCGGGGGGGCTGTCCTCGAGCCGGATGCGCTGCCGCAGGTGAACCGGCCGACCGACCGGTGACCGCAGCCGGGGCCGGCGCCTCGGCAAGGACCGCTCGGCCGGAACCACAGGCCCCTGGGCCGAAACGAAGGACCGGTCGTACCCTCGAAGCTCGTCAGATCGAGCCAGGCGACGCCGACGGAGACCGCGAAGGCCGACCCGCCGCACAGATGGAGACCCCATGAGCAAGGCCACGAAGGTGGACTCGCAGCCGCCTGCGCTGCACGCAGCCGACAGCCACGATCTGATCCGCGTGCACGGCGCGCGCGTGAACAACCTCAAGGACGTCAGCGTCGAGATCCCGAAGCGCCGGCTGACGGTGTTCACCGGTGTCTCCGGCTCGGGCAAGAGCTCGCTGGTGTTCGGCACGATCGCCGCGGAGTCGCAGCGGCTGATCAACGAGACCTACAGCGCCTTCGTGCAGGGCTTCATGCCGACGCTGGCGCGTCCCGAGGTCGACGTACTCGACGGGCTGACGACCGCGATCATCGTCGACCAGCAGCGAATGGGTGCGGACCCCCGCTCCACGGTCGGCACCGCCACCGATGCCAATGCCATGCTGCGCATCCTCTTCAGCCGACTCGGCCGGCCCCACATCGGCCCGCCCAGCGCGTACGCCTTCAACGTCCCCTCGGTCCGGGCGAGCGGCGCGATCACCGTCGAACGCGGTGCCCGCAAGGCCGAGAAGGCGACCTTCACCCGCACCGGCGGCATGTGCCCGCGCTGCGAAGGCCGGGGCACGGTCTCCGACCTCGACCTCGCCCAGCTCTTCGACGAGTCCAAGTCCCTCTCCGAGGGCGCGATCACGGTCCCCGGCTACAAGTCGGGCGGCTGGAACCACCGGCTCTACAGCGAGTCCGGCTTCTACGACCCGGACAAACCGATCCGCTCCTACACCAAGAAGGAACTGCACGACTTCCTCCACCGCGAGCCGACCAGGATGAAGATCGCGGGCATCAACATGACCTACGAGGGGCTGATCCCGCGGATCCAGAAGTCGATGCTCTCCAAGGACAAGGAGGCGATGCAGCCGCACATCCGGGAGTTCGTCGAGCGGGCGGTCACCTTCACCACCTGCCCCGAGTGCGACGGCACACGGCTGAGCGAGGGGGCGCGGTCGTCGAAGATCAAGGGAATCAGCATCGCCGATGCCTGTGCGATGCAGATCAGCGACCTGGCCCAATGGGTCCGTGACCTCGACGAGCCGTCGGTGGCGCCGCTGCTCACCAAACTGCAGCACACCCTCGACTCGTTCGGGGAGATCGGGCTCGGCTACCTCGCGCTCGACCGGCCGGCGGGCACCCTGTCGGGCGGCGAGGCGCAGCGCGTCAAGATGATCCGCCACCTCGGCTCCTCGCTCACCGATGTCACCTACGTCTTCGACGAGCCGACCGTCGGCCTGCACCCCCATGACATCCAGCGGATGAACGACCTGCTGCTGCGGCTGCGGGACAAGGGCAACACGGTGCTCGTCGTGGAGCACAAGCCGGAGGTGATCGCGATCGCCGACCATGTCGTCGACCTCGGTCCCGGCGCCGGTACGGAAGGTGGCACCGTCTGCTTCGAGGGCACCGTCGAGACACTGCGAGCCGGAACCACCATCACCGGGCGCCATTTCGATGACCGGGCCGCCCTCAAGGAGACGGTGCGGAAGCCCGATGGAACACTGGAGATCCGCGGCGCGTCGGCGAACAACCTGCACGATGTCGACGTCGACATCCCGCTCGGGGTGCTGACCGTCATCACCGGCGTCGCCGGCTCGGGCAAGAGCTCACTCGTGCACGGGTCGATCCCGGCCGCCGGGGGTGTGGTGTCGGTCGATCAGAGCCCGATCCGCGGCTCGCGCCGGAGCAACCCGGCGACGTACACCGGGCTGCTCGACCCGATCCGCAAGGCGTTCGCGAAGGCCAACGGCGTGAAACCGGCGCTGTTCAGCGCCAATTCCGAGGGGGCCTGCCCCACCTGCAACGGTGCCGGCGTCGTCTACACCGACCTGGCGATGATGGCCGGGGTCGCCTCCACCTGCGAGGAGTGCGAGGGGAAGCGGTTCGAGGCGTCGGTGCTGGACTACCACCTCGGCGGCCGCGACATCAGCGAGGTGCTCGCGCTGTCGGTGACCGAGGCCGAGGAGTTCTTCGGCGCCGGTGCGGCACATACGCCGGCCGCACACCGCATCCTCGAGCGACTCGCCGACGTCGGGCTCGGCTACCTCACCATCGGCCAGCCGCTGACCACGCTGTCCGGCGGTGAGCGGCAACGGCTCAAGCTGGCCACGCACATGGCGGACAAGGGCGGCGTCTACGTCCTCGACGAGCCGACCACAGGCCTCCACCTCGCCGATGTCGAGCAGTTGCTCGGTCTGCTCGACCGGCTCGTCGACTCCGGCAAATCGGTCGTCGTCATCGAGCACCACCAGGCGGTCATGGCACACGCCGACTGGATCATCGACCTCGGCCCCGGTGCCGGCCACGACGGCGGCCGGATCGTCTTCGAGGGCACACCCGCCGACCTGGTCACCGCCCGCTCCACCCTCACCGGCGAGCACCTCGCGACGTACGTCGGCAGCTGACCGCTGACTCAGAATCCGCCGCACATCGCCTCCGCGGGGCCGAGTGGGTCCCGTGGGGCAGGCGAACCGTCCGAGCACCGGGCCGTCGACACCGTGGACCGCGGCGTCCGGCGGCAGGCAGGCGCAGGGATCCCCTCAGCGATCTGGCCGCAGCGCACGCCGCAGACAAGTTCCTCCGGTGGCGGTGGTGGTCGCCGGCTGAACTGTCAGATAATGCCGAGCCGTTGTGGCCGCCTCAGCCGCCCGGATTGCTCGCCGGTCCATGCACGGACGGTGCACCGGCCACGCCCGTCGACCCCATCACGGCCACCAAGCCCTCCTACCGCGCGAAGTCCCGCACTGTGGCGGTCCCGTCCGACCGGGCGGTCAAGGCCTCGTTCGTCCAGAACGAGGAAGACACCGTCGGCGCCGGGCCGCCAGCAGCTCCATCGCCGGGTCGGCACGTTGTCGCACCGGAGCCCGGATTCGGCCGCTGCCCATCGCCGGAATCAGCCGGCTCTGCCGGTACGCGGGCGGCGGCTCAGGCGATGCCGATCAGGAACGGCATGTGACGTGCAGGTGCGCCGCGGCGTTGTTGGCGTATCCCCGCGGGTTCCACACGGTCGCCAGGGATTCGGGCTGCACGGCCGCGGTGGAGTCCCAGGCACGGGCGATGAGCTCCGTCTCCCCCGACGGCAGCGTGAGCGTCGCGTGCCAGTGCTGCCACGTCCAGGGATTCTCCGGAGGTTCCAGATGCGCGTGGGTCCAGGTGTTGCCGTGGTCGGCGGAGACGTCCACGCGTTCCACGGTCCGGTCGTCGCCGGCGAAAGCGAAACCGGCGACCTCGGTCGGACCGGACGGCAGCCGGGCATCCTTGCCGGGCTCCAGGATGGCGCAATGGATGGCGACCGGTCCCAGAGTGATGCCCTCGCCGCGTTTTGCCGTGTGGGGGTCGGCTTCGGGGGGCAGGATGCTGTACTCGGTCTGGAAGTAGTTGTCGGACGGTTCGGCCTGAGCCGTGATGCGCGACAGCCACTTGACGCTGCGGGCGCCGATCCAGCCCGGGACGACGACGCGCAGTGGGGCGCCGTGCGCGGCCGGCAGGGCTTCCCCGTTCATGGCCCAGGCCAGCAGCACCTCGCTGGAGGTCGCCTTCGGGATCGGTATCGAACCGCCGAAGGGCTGAGGCGGCTCGGCCTGGTCCGAGACGTCGGCGCCGGTAAAAGAGATGTGGGCGGCCTCCGGCCGCACCCCGACCTCCGCCAGCACGTCCGCCAGGCTCACCCCGATCCAGCGCGCGGTGGAGATGGCTCCGGGCCCCCACGGAACTTGGCCGGGTATGTCGCAGACCTCCATCAGTTCGGCGCGGCGGTTGCCCGCGCACTGCATCGTCGCGACCACACTCCGCTCGGGGTAGCGGTGCCGCAGCTCGTCCATCGACAGCTCGAGCGGTCGGTCGACCAGGCCGTCGACCTGCAACCGCCAGCTCTCGGCGTCGACCTGTGGGATCGGAGCGTGATTGCGGCCGTAGAACGTGTCCAGGGGGGTGATCTGGCCCACGAGGGCCTCGGGAGGCGATTCGGCGTTGTACGGCTCGACCTCATGCACGATCATATTGTCCTGTTTATTCCATATGCCCATCCATCCACTGTTCACCATGTCCGGTGATGGCGCCAGATCGCCCGGGCGGGGCCCCGTCGGCCGCCCCCAGGCGCGCCAGTGCCGCCGTCACCAGCGCGGCCGTTCCGGTCTGCAAGGTGAGGCGGACACTGGGCAGGAAACGGGGCGAGTGGTTGGCGGGCAGAGTGCCCAGTTTCGCGCCGACGCCGGGGCGGCCGCCCCCTGTGCGGGACCGATGGCGCCGAGCATCCAGTAGGCACAGCGGATGCCGGGCCCCCCATGGAGATGGGTGCCCGAACCCGTGAGGAGCGGGAAGTCCTCGGTGGCGGCGGAGCCTCACCGGACGGTGAACCTGGCCGAGCCCT